>NZ_NSDH01000034.1:0-132977 GCF_002289525.1 Bacillus sp. 7705b
TTTCGATCCTGAACGGGTTGAAAAGACATTGCAGGCACTGATTGAGCATCATGACGCGCTTCGCATGGTCTACCGTGAAGAAAACGGCGACATCATTCAAGCGTATAAACGGATAGACGAATGCGAGGTCAGCTTCGAAATCGTTGATCTGTACGGCTCAGATGAAGATATGCTGAAAAGCCAGATTAAGGTTCTCGCTGACAGTCTGCAAAGCAGTCTCGACCTGCAAAACGGTCCGCTTCTGAAAGGGGAGCTGTACCGCACGGAAGCAGGGGATCATCTGCTCATCGCTGTACACCATCTCGTGGTCGACGGCGTATCATGGCGGATTTTACTTGAGGACTTTGCATCAGGCTACGTGCAGGCTGAGAACGAAGAGAAAATCGTCTTCCCGCAAAAAACGAACTCCTTCAAGGATTGGGCGGAAGAATTGGCGGCATTCAGCCAATCAGCACACCTTTTGCAGCAGGCTGAATACTGGGCGCAAATTGACGCTGAAGAGGTTTCTGCTGTACCGAAGGATGATGAAACAGAGGAGCGGGTTGTCAAACATACATCATCCGTCATCTGCGAATTAAATGAAGAAGACACTAAACATCTCTTAACAGATGTTCATCAGCCATATGGAACCGAGATCAATGATATTCTCCTCAGTGCGCTCGGATTAACGATGAAAGAATGGACAGACGGTGTCAAAATCGGCATCAATCTCGAGGGGCACGGACGGGAAGACATCATCCCGAATGTGAACATCTCCAGAACGGTTGGCTGGTTTACGGCACAATATCCTGTTGTGCTCGACATGTCTGAAACAGATGTCTCAGCGGTCATCAAAGCAGTCAAAGAAAACCTGCGCCGCGTTCCGGATAAAGGCGTCGGATACGGCATTCTCCGCTACTTTACAGAACAAGCGGAAGCGCAAGGCTTCACACCGGAAATCAGCTTTAACTATTTAGGCCAATTCGACAGTGAAGTGAAAACGGATTTCTTTGAACCGTCCGCTTTCGATATGGGACGCCAAGTGAGCGAAGAATCAGAAGCCCTGTACGCTTTAAGCTTCAGCGGCATGATCCGAAACGGACGTTTTGTCCTTTCTTGCTCCTACAATGAGAAGGAATATGAAAGAGCAACGGTCGAAGCACAAATGGAGCGGTTTAAAGAAAATCTCCTCCTGATCATCCGCCATTGTACGGAAAAAGAGGACAAGGAATTCACACCGAGCGACTTCAGTGCGGGAGACCTTGAAATGGATGAGATGGGCGATATCTTTGACATGCTTGAGGAGAATTTGAAATAAAAACGCAAGGGAATTACAGAAGGCGGGAGCGAAACATATGAGTCAATTTAGCAAAGATCAGGTTCAAGATATGTATTACCTATCGCCGATGCAGGAGGGGATGCTGTTTCATACCATCCTTAATCCCGGCCAGAGCTTTTACCTTGAACAAATTACGATGAAAGTAAAGGGCGACTTCAATATCAAATGCCTTGAAGAAAGCATGAATGTCATCATGGACCGGTACGATGTATTTCGTACCGTGTTCATTCACGAAAAAGTAAAAAGGCCCGTTCAAGTCGTATTAAAAAAACGTCAATTTCATATAGAAGAAATGGATCTGACACGTTTATCCGAAAGTGAGCAAACGGACAAAATCAATGAATACAAAGCACAGGATAAGATCAAAGGCTTTGATTTAACGCGGGATATTCCGATGAGGGCAGCCATCTTCAAAAAAGCTGACAACAGCTTTGAATGGGTGTGGAGCTACCACCACATTATTTTGGACGGATGGTGCTTCGGCATCGTCGTGCAGGATCTGTTTAAGGTATACAACGCCCTGCGCGAACAAAAGCCGTACAGTCTGCCGCCTGTCAAACCGTATAAGGAATACATCAAGTGGCTTGAAAAGCAGGATAAACAAGCATCGCTCCGCTACTGGCGCGAGTACTTGGAAGACTTTGAAGGACAGGCGACGTTTGCGGAACAAAGAAAGAAACAAAAGGAAGGGTACGAACCGAAAGAACTTCTCTTCTCACTGCCGGAAGCGGAAACAAAAGCTTTTACAGAGCTTGCGAAATCTCAGCACACCACTTTGAGTACCGCTTTGCAGGCAGTCTGGAGCGTACTGATCAGCCGTTATCAGCGGTCTGACGATTTGGCTTTCGGTACAGTCGTTTCCGGGCGTCCCGCGGAAATCAAAGGCGTTGAACATATGGTCGGCCTGTTTATCAACGTTGTTCCAAGAAGAGTGAAATTGCCTGAAAACATGACGTTCAACGGTTTGCTCAAGCAGCTTCAGGAGCAGTCACTTGAGTCAGAACCGCATCAATATGTGCCGCTTTATGACATTCAAAGCCAAGCCAACCAGCCGAAATTGATTGACCACATCATCGTGTTTGAAAATTATCCGCTTCAGGATGTAAGCAATGAAGAAAGCGGACAAAACGGATTCGATATGGAGGATGTCCATGTATTTGAGAAGTCAAATTACGATCTCAATTTGATGGCCTCCCCGGGTGACGAAATGCTGATCAAGCTTGCCTATAATGAGAATGTGTTTGATGAAGCGTTTATGCTGCGCTTAAAATCCCAGCTTCTCACAGCGATTCAGCAGCTTATTCAGCATCCGGATCAGCCTGTCAGCACCATTGATTTCATTGACGAAAAAGAAAAAGAGTACTTGCTTAACGGCTTAAATCCGGCACCTCAAACGTGTGAGCCAAAACCTCTGACGGATTGGTTCAAGGAGGCGGTGGACGTCAATCCAAGTGCACCGGCGCTCACATTTGCAGGCCGAACGCTGTCCTATCACGAATTAGACGAGGAAACGAACCGCCTCGCACGCCGTTTGCAAAAGCAAGGGGCAGGCAAAGGCTCAGTTGTTGCATTGTACACGAAGCGCTCGCTGGAACTGGTGATTGGGATTCTCGGTGTGTTAAAAGCGGGAGCTGCTTATGTGCCGGTTGATCCTAAGCTGCCGGATGACCGAATTTCATATATGCTGACCGACAGCGGGGCGGCATGTCTGCTTACACATCAAGAGATGAAAGAGCAAGCGAGTCAGCTGCCGTTTACAGGCCAAACGCTCATCATTGATGATCCCATCCGTTTTGAAGAAGAGGCAAGCGATCCTGAAACCGCGATTGCACCAGATGATGCGGCGTATATCATGTATACATCAGGCACAACCGGAAAGCCAAAGGGAAATATCACGACGCATGCCAATATTCAAGGATTAGTGAAGCACGTTGACTACATGACGTTTTCTGAAAAAGACACGTTCTTATCTGTATCGAATTACGCTTTTGACGCATTTACCTTTGATTTCTACGCTTCCATTTTGAATGGAGCAAGGCTGATTATCGCAGATGAAAATACACTGCTTGATACAGACCGTCTCACGAGCCTCATCCGTCAAGAGAATGTCAGCGTCATGTTTGCGACCACAGCTTTATTTAATCTTCTCACAGATGCGGGAGAGGATTGGCTGAAGGGGCTTCGCTGTGTGTTATTCGGCGGGGAACGCGCGTCTGTGCCTCACGTCAGGAAAGCGATGCGGATCATGGGGCCGGGCAAGCTGATTAACTGCTACGGTCCGACTGAGGGCACGGTGTTTGCAACGGCTCACGTCGTACACGAGATTCCGGAGTCTATCTCCTCACTGCCGATCGGAAAGCCGATCAGCAATGCAAGTATTTATATTCTCAATGAATCAAATCAGCTCCAGCCATTCGGAGCGGTCGGTGAACTATGCATCAGCGGAATGGGTGTATCAAAAGGCTATGTAAACCGTGATGAGCTGACGAAGCAGAAATTTACCGCCAACCCGTTCAAACCGGGAGAAACACTTTACCGCACCGGGGATCTCGCTCGCTGGCTGCCTGACGGTACGATTGAATACGCCGGCCGCATTGATGATCAAGTGAAAATACGGGGACACCGGATCGAGCTGGAAGAAATCGAAAAGCAGCTGCAGGAATATCCCGGAGTAAAAGACGCGGTCGTCGTGGTGGACCGCCGCGAGTCTGGGGACGCATCAATTAACGCCTACCTTGTGAACCGGACACAGCTTTCAGCAGGAGACGTTAAGGCACACCTGAAAAAACAGCTTCCTGCTTATATGGTGCCGCAGACATTTACGTTCTTGGACGAGCTTCCTTTAACAACAAACGGAAAAGTCAATAAACGTCTGCTGCCAAAACCGGAGCAAGATCAGATATCGCAAGAATGGATTGGGCCTCGAAATGAAACGGAAGAAACAATCGCGCAAATCTGGTCCGAGATTCTCGGCAGAAAGCAAGTCAGCATCCATGACGATTTCTTCGAGCTTGGCGGCCATTCCTTAAGGGCGATGACAGCCGCTTCTCGCATCAAAAAAGAGCTCGGAATGGACCTTCCGGTGAAGCTATTGTTTGAAGCGCCGACGATTGCCGGCATTTCAGCATATCTGAAAAACGGAGGCTCAGAAGGACTTCAGGACGTTACAATCATGAATCCGGATCAGGATGACATCATTTTCGCATTCCCGCCGGTATTGGGATATGGCTTAATGTATCAGAATCTGGCCAAGCAATTGCCGTCATACAAGCTGTGCGCCTTTGACTTTATTGAAGAGGAAAACCGTCTTGACCGTTATGCCGCTCTGATCAAGGAGCTTCAGCCGGAAGGTCCTGTGACACTGTTTGGTTATTCAGCAGGATGCAGCCTGGCGTTTGAAGCCGCTAAAAAACTTGAAGAGCAGGGACGCACCGTACAGCGGATCATTATGGTGGATTCCTATAAAAAACAAGGCGTCAGTGATCTGGACGGACGCACGGTCGAAAACGATGTCGAGGCGCTGATGAATGTAAATCGGGACAATGAAGCCCTCAATAGCGAAGCCGTCAAGCAGGGGCTCAAGAAAAAAACACATGCCTTCTACTCATACTATGTCAACCTGATCAGCTCGGGCCAAGTGAAAGCGGACATTGATTTGCTGACCTCTGATATTGACTTTGAAATGCCTGAATGGCTTTCGTCGTGGGAAGAGGCGACAACGGGCGCTTATCGTGTGAAAAAAGGCTTCGGTACACACGCCGAAATGCTGCAGGGCGAATGTCTTGATAGGAATGCCGGGATTTTGCGCGAATTTCTTAATAAACAAACCATAACGCTTTCTTAAGGAAGCGATGAAAGGGGGAGCCGGCCAATGAGCCAACTCTTCAGATCATTTGATGCATCGGAAAAAACGCAGCTCATCTGTTTTCCGTTTGCCGGCGGCTACTCGGCGTCATTTCGCCCTCTCCATGCTTTTTTGCAGGGGGAGTGTGAAATGCTTGCAGCTGAACCGCCCGGGCACGGCACAAATCAGACGTCAGCAATTGAGGATCTCGAGCAGCTGACTGATTTGTACAAGCAAGAATTACATTTGCATCCAGATCGGCCGTTTGTGCTGTTCGGGCACAGCATGGGCGGCATGATTACCTTCAGGCTGGCGCAAAAACTGGAGCGTGAAGGCATTTTTCCGCAAGCCGTGATTATTTCTGCGATTCAGCCGCCGCATATTCAGCGGAAAAAAGTATCGCATTTGCCTGATGATCAATTTCTCGATCATATTATCAAATTAGGCGGAATGCCCGCAGAGCTCGTTGAAAATAAAGAAGTTATGTCATTTTTCCTTCCTTCGTTCAGATCGGATTACCGGGCTCTTGAACAATTCGAGCTTAACGACATGACGCCGATCCAATCGCCGGTCCACGTCTTTAACGGACTGAATGACGAAAAATGCATCCGGGATGCGGAAGGCTGGAAGAAGTGGGCGAAACACATCATGTTCCATGAATTTGACGGCGGGCATATGTTTCTGCTGTCAAATACGGAGGAAGTGGCGGAACGGATTTTTGCGATTTTGAATCAGCATCCGATTTCCAGTTCTTAATGAAAAAGCGGACAGCGCTGTGCTGTTCGCTTTTTTTATATAGAATGTAAATTTTTTCATGATATAATAGTCGCAATACTCAAATAAAGGCAGGTCAGGAAAAAATGTCTCGGCACATCCTTTGCGCGTCTCCTAAGATGAAATGGTTAGTATTGCTGTTCACGTTTGTCTTCGCCATCGGAATGAACTCATTCAGAAATTCCTTTCAATTTTTTATGCTCCCGATGGCAGAGACCTTTCACGCCGATCGGTCGCTGATTTCGGCCTCCGTCAGCATTTTTATGATCACAACGGGAGTCGTTCAGTTTTTTGTCGGCTTTTTTATTGACCGGTTCAGCGTCAGAAAGATTATGGGGATCGGCGCCATTTGTATCAGCGCAAGCTTTTTGGCGCTCCCGCATTCGCCGAATGTCCATATATTTTCCGTGATTTACGGAGTGCTCGGCGGAATCGGCTATTCCTGCGCGGTTGGCGTGACGACACAGTATTTTATCAGCCGCTGGTTTGACACGCATAAAGGCTTGGCGCTCGCCATTTTGACCAATGCAAATTCAGCCGGTTTGCTGCTGCTGTCACCGATTTGGGCTGCGGCTCCTTACTATGCAGGCTGGCAAACTGCGTATACAATATTGGGCATTTTCTTAGCGGCTGTCCTGCTGCCTCTTTTGGCCTTCGGAATGAAGCACCCGCCCAATGTCCAAGGGCAGTCCGTGAAAAAATCTTATGACTGGCAGGGATTTTGGAAGGTGTTAAAGCAGTCCCGCCTCATTCATATCCTGTACTTCGGCGTATTTACGTGCGGATTTACGATGGGAATCATTGATGCTCATCTCGTTCCAATGCTGGAGGATGCGCATGTCTCTCATATCAACGGAATGATGGCTGCATTCGGGGCGTTTATTATCATCGGGGGATTATTGGCAGGCTGGCTGTCAGATTTGCTTGGCAGCAGAAGCGTGATGCTCTCCATTTTGTTTTTCATTCGTCTCATCAGCTTGATCTGCCTGCTCGTTCCCGCACTCGGCATTCATAACAGTGAGCTCTGGTACTTGTGCTTTACGCTGTTATTCGGGCTCAGCTACACAGGCGTGATCCCGCTGACCGCTGCGTCCATTTCTGAAAGCTTTCAAACCGGGCTTATCGGTTCGCTCCTAGGCATCAATTTCTTTATCCATCAAATCGCCGGCGCTCTCAGTGTGTATGTGGGCGGATTGTTTTTTGACATGAATCATAATTATTTGCTGGTTACTGTTGTGTGTTTGGTGCTTGTAAGTTTATCAGCATTATTGGAGCTGGCGCCAATCAAAAAAAACAATCATGTTCATAACGAAGAGAGTGTTGAGGGGTAAATCTCCATTAGCTGAAGAGAATGTTACTCAATGGAGCGGCATATCTCATTAACATAAAAAAAGAGGGAAAACCCTCTTTTTAAATTTGTCATTTTACTTTTTTGGCACGTACATGTTCTTTTACAAGCTGTCTGAATGAGTGGAGCTCATTTTCGAATACAAAAAAACGTTTAGGAACTAAGATGACCTGGTGACTAGAAGTTTTGATTGAGAAAAAGTGTTTATATTCTGCAACTGCCCTTATTTCATCCCATTCAAACAACGTAACATCGTTTTTGGATTGAATTTGAATGCCTTGCCGGTTCATGGTATATGTCCTTTTGCGTTTTAGCCGTGTATTGTTCTTATAGCTGGTACGCAGCCGCATATAATGAAAAGCAATCAAAAGCAATGTAAAGATCAAAGATAGAATCGCTATGAAAATACCATTATATATCACTTCAAGTGTTTCGCTGTCATAAACAGTAAACGGAAATCCATAAAGTGAATACACCAATAAAGATAGAAGAAAAATATAAATAAAAGAAAACAAAGCTGATATTCTTTGCCGGGATAAAAAGTAACATCTCATATCTTGTAATGAAATGGCTCCCTCTAGAAAGACACTGTGTTGAATCATTCTTACACTGCACCTCAAACCATTTTTCCTTCAACTCTAACATAACATCTCATTTGTTCATAGAAATGGATTTTTTGGTTTGCTTTCTTTTTCGGAGACCGGCATTGCTTCCCAGCACGCCGATGATAATACAAACCGCACCGGCAAGGTGATACCAGGCTAGGCTTTCGTGCAAAACCACAACTCCGGCAATCATCGTCACGATGGTGGACAAATGATTAAAGGCGCTCATTTTAAACGCCTCAATCCGGGACAGCGCATAGTTGGACATAAACGAAGTCACGAGCGAAGATAACACGCCCAAATACACTATCGCGAGAATAAAGCCGGGCTCCCGGAATGGATGGAAGTAAGTGCCGACCGTTCCGGAAGCGCCGTGCCGCACCAAGGCGATGGCATTGAAGACGACAAATCCTATCGCTGACATGATGTAGGTGAGCTCTATCAGCCGGAAACGCTGTGTCATTTTTCTTGCGGCGGTATTGTACATAGCTGAAGACAGAGCGGACAAGAGAATGAGTACAGATCCCTTTAGGCTGGCCGATTCAACGTTCACGCCCTTCATCACAAAAATAAACATAACGCCCGCAACTGATAACACGGTGAACCCTTTTTGAGCCCACGTCGATCGCTCTTTTAAAAAATAAGCGGCAAAGACCATTGTAAAAATCGGAATCGATGCCTGAATGATCCCGGCTTCAGAGGATGACGAGTACACCAGGCCGAATGCCTGAAAGCTGAAAAACAGCGCCGGATACAGCAGGGCGAGCGGCAAAATAGCCATTACATCTTTTAAACGGATGGACAGCTTCACCCATCCGAATAAGACAGGTATAGTAGCCGCTGCAAACGCAAGGGTGAACCGGTGTGCAAGAATATCAAATGGTTCTGCCGATTGCAGCGCGATTTTCACAAAAAGAAAGGATAAACCGATAATCAAAGCGTATAACATAGCTGCAAGATAAGCTGAGGTTTGCTGGTTTTTATACATACAGGAAGTGCTCCTTTAAATAAATAATAGAGCCGGCCGCTCCCTTTTATTGTATGGGGTGGATAGGAACGGTACAATGAGAAAAACAATGAACTGTACCGGTACAAAACAGGGGGAGAAAGAATGGAGAAGTATATCAGTCTCTTCATACAGATAGAGGAAATGATGCAAAGCAGTGTCTATCAAGAGGGAGACAGGCTGCCTTCCATCAGGCAGCTGTCCGCCCGCTATCAAGTCAGCAAAAGCACGGTGATCCGCGCGCTGCAAGAGCTGGAAAAACGCCATCTCATCTATTCTGTTCCGAAAAGCGGCTATTATCTTGTGAAAAAGACGAGGAAGCAGCATCACGGCAAGTCAAGCCCAATCGACTTTGCAACGTCTGCGCCGGACCCTGATATTTTTCCGTATGTGGATTTTCAGCATTGCATCAACAAAGCGATTGATACATACAAGCATGATTTGTTTCTCTACGGAACGCCGAAAGGCCTCCCGTCGCTCATCCGTGTATTGCGAAAGCTGTTTGCTGATCAGCAGGTATTTGCGGACGAGCGGCATATGTTTATCACATCCGGCGTCCAGCAGGCACTATCCCTGCTATGTGCAATGCCGTTTCCCAATGGGAAAGAGAAGATCGCCATTGAACAGCCAGGCTATCATTTGATGATTGAACAGCTGGAGACACTGGGCATCCCCGCAATCGGGATAAAAAGAACGGAGCAGGGGCTTGATTTAGCGGAAGTCGAGCGGCTGTTTCAAACAGAACCGATCAAATTTTTTTATACGATGCCACGCTTCCATAACCCGCTTGGGAGCTCACTGGCCGAACGGGACAAACGAGAGCTGGTAAGATTGGCGGCAGCCTATGACGTCTATCTTGTTGAGGATGACTATCTCGGTGATCTCGAGGAAAATAAAAAGGCAGACCCGCTGTACGCATACGATCTGTCCTCACATGTGATTTATTTAAAAAGCTTTTCAAAAATGATATTTCCCGGCCTTCGCGTGGGGGCCGCCGTTTTGCCAAATGCGCTGACTGACACATTTCATACGTACAAAAAGCTGAACGACATTGACTGCTCGATGATTTCTCAAGCCGCGTTAGAAATTTACATCAAAAGCGGAATGTTCGGCAGGCACAAGGAGAAAATCAGAAATTCCTATAAGGAACGGTCCCTCAGGCTTCATGAAGCCATTCAAACACACGGACAATCGAGCCGCGGCCGCTTTCTATTTTCCAGCGGCCAGGCCCCGTGCATGCATACCCATCTGGTGCTTCCTGAGGATCTGCCGGCATCAAGAGTGATTCAAAAGATGAAAAAACAAGAGGTTCTTCTTGAAGCGATTGACCGCCATTATTTATCAGACTATCCGAAAGAAAATCTATTAAAAATCAATCTTTCCAATGTGAAGACTGAAGATATTGAACGCGGCATAAAGCTGCTGATGAGCCATTTATAAAAGCGCTTCGTACGAGATCATCGTGATGTCCTCCGGGAAATCAGGTCGGGCGGCGCACACAGCCATTTTATAGCCGGGATCTACCTCATACGTTTTGATAAAGCAAGGCGTATGGTGCTCCGGAAGCTCGACGGATACTCGGCCATCCTCATGCAGGCGCACGGAGAAGGAATCAAGCGGCAGCGACAGGCCTTTGCCTTCCTGCTTGATAAAGCTCTCTTTCATAGACCATAGATGATAAAAATAATCGTTTTGCTCGTCTTTATGTTTGGATAAAAGATCGCTGTACTCTTTCTTCGAAAAGAAACGTTCGGCAATCCCGAGGCTGATTGGCTTCATTTTTTCAATATCGACGCCGATCGGATCTGAATCAAACGCGCCGATGACCCAATGGCCGGAGTGGGAAATGTTAAAGTGGGCATTGGGGAGGTCAGGGATGCAAGGCTTCCCGTATTCCTGCGCGCTGAATCGGATATCGGCTTTATTCAGCTGGTACTGCTCGCTGATGACAGAGCGAACAAGCACATCTCCCAGCAGGGTGCGGTGAGCATCTTCTTTATGATAAAATCTCCGGCATTTCTCCCGTTTTTCAGCAGAAACGAAAGACATCAGCCGATCCGATTCTGCCTGTGAAAGCGGGCGGTCCATATAAATTCCGTAAATTTTCATTCTAGATCCTCCGTCTGCAAAAGATTGTCAAAACCATCCTATCATACTTCAACAAGACTCATATAGAGGAGAAAATAAAAAAACAAAGCCGAAGCGGCTTTGTTTTAGTGTATAGGCGGAGTTGCTTTCACAGCGGCTGTCCGCCTTGCCACAGCATAATTCAGCAGCTGGATTGACTGCGGCAACGAAAAGCGCAAAATGATACCGGTGAGGATGGCGGTCAAAATTGTACCTAAACCGATCGGACCGCCCATGCCCCATGCTACAAACAAAATTGTTATTTCCATGCCGTTCCGCACCCATTGCACATTCCAGCCGGTTTTTTCTGTAATCAGCATCATCAGTGAATCACGCGGCCCCGCGCCAAGGCCCGCTGATACATAAACACCGACGCCGTAGCCGATCAGCAGCACGCCGAGAGAGAAGACGATGACGGAGCCTGTGTAGGTGGAGGGGGCAGGCAGAAGAAAATTGAAAAAATCTATAAAAACACCAATGAGCACCATGTTCAGGATCGCCCCAATTTTTGGCCAAGCCCTCGTAAACAATGACGTGAATCCGACGATGAGCGCTCCAATAATGATGGACCACTGGCCGACGGTAAGCCCGAAGTGCTGAAACAGGCTGTAATGAAATGCATCCCACGGACTGATCCCCAGCGTTTTTCCTTCTATCGTAAGGGATACACCAAAAGACAAAATAAGCAGACCGGCAAAATAAAATGTCCAGCGCAGAACAAGTTCTCGCTTCACGTGAAGTCCCTTCTTTCGTAAAAATCAATCGATTGTCATTGTAGCATATCTGACAAAAGGGCGGAATAGGCGAAAGGGGCTCAACAAAAAAACAGGGCCGCCGGCAGGCGCCCTGTTTTGGGTTTTACAACGGGTTCAAAATCCGATTCAAAAACCGCTGGGTCCGTTCTTCTTTTGGAGCAGAGAAAATTTCCTCAGGCGGCCCCTGCTCCACGATAACGCCGCCGTCAATGAAGACGACTTCGTCCGCCACTTCTTGGGCGAATTTGATTTCGTGGGTAACAACGACCATGGTCCAGCCTTCATTGGCTAAATCCTTGATAACCTTCAGCACATCACCCACAAGCTCAGGGTCAAGCGCTGAGGTCGGTTCGTCAAACAGCATCAGCTCAGGCTGAATTGCCAGTGCGCGGGCGATGCCGACGCGCTGCTGCTGTCCGCCGGAAAGCTGGAACGGATATAGATCCATTTTGTCCTTCAATCCGACTTTATCAAGAAGCTGAATCGCTTCTTTTCTGACTTCCTCTTTGTTTCGTTTTTGCACCTGAACAGGGCCTTCCATCACGTTTTCAAGGGCTGTGCGGTGAGGGAAGAGGTGATACGCCTGAAACACCATTCCCGATTTCCGGCGGAGCTGAAGGATATCCGACTGCTTCACTTTCTTTGAAAAATCGATGGAGAAATCATCAAATGCAAGCTCCCCGCGATTCGGGATCTCCAGCGCGTTCAGACAGCGAAGCAGCGTCGTTTTCCCTGAACCGGAAGGCCCAAGTATAGCGATGACTTTTCCTTTTTCTATCTTCATATCTATCTTTTTTAAAATTTCATTTTGACCGAATGATTTGTTTAATCCTTTAACGGAAAGCATACTCGGAACCTCCTTATTTGGCCACGTAGCGGTCAAGACGCCGTTCGATGACATGCTGGACGAGCGAAAGCAAGAAGCAGATCATCCAATAAATAAAGGCCGCTTCAATATAAATGACTAAAATCTGATCGAGATTGCGCGCGCCGATTTCCTGAGCTTTTCTGAACAGCTCAGCGACGAGAATCTGAGATGCAAGAGATGTATCTTTGATCAGGCTGATAAAGGTATTGGATAATGGCGGGATCGACACACGAAACGCCTGCGGCAAAATGACGCGGAACAGCGTCTTCTGGTGTGTCATGCCGATGGTATAGCCAGCTTCCCATTGCCCCTTCGGCACGGATAAAATAGATGCCCTGATGATTTCAGATGCATAGGCGCCGACGTTTAAGGAAAAGGCAATGACTGCGCTTGGAAATGGATCTAGTGTAATGTTAAAGGCCGGGAACAGATAGAAAATGATGAACAATTGAACGAGAAGTGGAGTGCCGCGTACGGCGGATACGTATACGCTGAACACCCATCTCAAAGGTCTCACTTTCGACATTCTGGCAAGCGCCGTAATCAGCGCCAGTATCATTCCGAATATAAAGGAAAGAATCGTAAGGGGAATCGTATAGTAGATTCCCCCTGAAAGTATCGGCCAGAATGACTGCTGCACCAGATCCCAAGGGATCGCCGTACCAAGCGTCAATGCCGGTATATTATTTAGAAACATCTTCGCCGAACCATTTTTTAGAGATTTTAGAAAGAGTCCCGTCCTCTTTCATTTCTTTTAATGCTTTGTTGACTTGGTCGACAACCTCGCCGCTTCCTTTACGGAACGTGAAATACGTTTCCTGCGGATCGCCTGTTTCAAACGCGATTTTTACGTTTTTGTTGCCTGATGTTTTTAAATAGTTTAAAACGGCAAGCTTATCGTTGTACGTCATGTCGACGCGGCCTTGCTGGATCATTTGAAGGGCCTGCGCCATGCCTTCAACGCCTTCTACTTTCGCGCCGGCATTTGCAGCTAGTTTGTTATAGTTGCTTGTCAGTGATTGAGCTGACGTTTTTCCTTTTACGTCTTTTTCAGACTTAATATCGTTGTTGTCTTTTTTCGTCACGACAACGGCTCTTGATGTTGTGTATTTGTCTGAGAAGTCATATTGGTTTTCACGATCTGTTTTTCCGACTTGGTTGGCAACGACGTCAAACCGTTTGGAATTCAGGCCGGCAAACATACTGTCCCACTGTGTTTCCTTGAATTCGGCTTTCAGTCCAAGGCGTTTTGCGACTTCTGTGATGACTTCCACGTCATAGCCAGTCAGCTTGTCAGTGTCTTTGTCATGATAAGTGAACGGTTCGTACGTTCCTTCTGTACCGACTGTCAGTACGCCTTTTTTCTTAATTGAAGCCCAAAGATCGCCGTTTTTTCCGTTATCTTTTGACTGATTGTCATTTCCTGCTCCGCAAGCTGCGAGAACTGCAATGCTTACGACCATGAATAAAGCTAAAAGTGCTTTTTTCATTCTATTCCCCACTTTTCTGATTAATTTTATTGAAATAAAAAAATAGCTTACAAATCTAAAGGATAACTTTTTTTTAGTATGAGTCAAGTATTTGGTTTTCATGAGACAAAAACAACTAAAATAAATTCAAAAATTGCTGCACCGGTTTTGGCAAATAACTGTCAGTTCTCCACATGACAGCCGGTGTCATAACGAAGGGATTGTTTTTAATTTTAACTGTGTGAATATGGTTTCTCATATGAACAGGAATCATGGTGACGGGCAATATGGACGCACCAAATCCTGATGAGACGAGACTGAGCAGTGTTGCTGAGTCGTGGCATTCACAAACAATACGCGGCTCCAGCTGAAGACGGTGAAATTCATTCATGACCTGATTATAAACACCTTTTCCGTTCACAGGCCGCAGCAGAATCAGCGGGAAAGAAGGGATATCCTCCATTTGGATGGTGTCTCCGCATGTATACCCGGCATCATCAGAAAGAACGAGCACACATGGAATGTCGTCAAGCTTTTTAAATTGTACGGTATCGCTTTTTATCATGGTTGTCGTGACAGCGGCGTCGATTTGCCGGCTTTCCAGCAGCTCTAACAGCGTTGCCGGCTCGTTTTCCCAAATATTAAAGGTGAGGTGCGGATATCTTTCTTTCATTTGCGTCACTTTCTCAAGCATTAGAGCCGCGCAATAAATCGTCGAACCCACAGCCAGCGTGCCGGCAACCTCCTCCCTGAGCTCTTGCACCTCTATGACTGCATCTTCAAACCTGTGCAGAATCTCTTTGGCTCTTTTGAGAAAAATGCTTCCTTCATATGTAAGGGTCATTTGTTTTTTCTTATTGCGGTCAAACAATACAACACCCAGCTCATCCTCAAGCTGTTTGAGCTGCCTGCTTAACGGCGGCTGCGCCATATGGAGCTTTTTGGCGGCAGAGGTGATCTTTTGTTCTTGGGCAATGGTAATGAAATATCGCAGCTGACGGATGTCCAAAGAAGGGCCTCCTTTTATATACCTTTTAGGTATTGATTATAGATTTAACGAATATTTTTCATATGGATATATCAGGAGTATGATTGAAATGAAGACAGAATTCAAGCGTAAAGGAGGGGCAAAATTTGAAACTCGTTGTCGGTATGACCGGGGCAACAGGGGCTATTTTCGGTGTCAGGCTATTAGAATGGCTGAAGGCAGCGGAAGTGGAAACCCATCTCGTTGTGTCTCCTTGGGCTAACGTTACCATCAAACATGAAACAGGCTACACGTTAAAAGAAGTTGAAAAGATGGCCACATACACATACTCGCATAAGGATCAGGCGGCGGCCATCTCCAGCGGCTCGTTTGATACCGATGGCATGATTGTGGCGCCGTGCAGTATGAAATCGCTTGCGAGCATCCGCACCGGGATGGCGGATAATCTGCTGACTCGCGCGGCGGATGTCATGCTGAAAGAGCGGAAAAAGCTCGTTCTCTTAACAAGAGAGACACCTTTGAACCAGATTCATCTCGAAAATATGCTTGCACTCACAAAAATGGGGACGATTATTCTTCCGCCGATGCCGGCGTTTTATAATCAGCCGAGCAGCTTAGAAGAAATGGTCGACCATATTGTATTCAGAACGTTGGACCAATTCGGCCTGCGCCTTTCTGAGGCAAAGCGCTGGAATGGAATTGAAAAACAAAAAGGAGGAGCTTGATGATGGCTTATCAAGATTTCAGAGAATTTCTCGCTGCCCTTGAAAAAGAGGGACAATTGTTAACGGTGAATGAAGAGGTAAAGCCTGAACCTGATCTGGGAGCAGCTGCACGGGCAGCCAGCAACCTCGGCGATAAAAGCCCTGCACTGCTATTTAACAATATTTACGGCTACAACAATGCGCAAATCGCGATGAATGTCATCGGCTCTTGGCCGAACCACGCGATGATGCTGGGACTGCCGAAAGATACACCGGTGAAAGAGCAGTTTTTTGAATTTGCGAAGCGATATGAACAGTTTCCGATGCCGGTCAAACGCGAAGAAACAGCGCCATTTCATGAAAATGAAATCACAGAGGACATCAATTTGTTCGATATCCTGCCTCTTTTCAGAATTAACCAAGGAGACGGCGGTTACTATTTAGACAAAGCATGCGTCATCTCCCGCGACCTTGAGGACCCTGACAACTTCGGCAAACAAAATGTCGGCATATACAGAATGCAGGTAAAGGGAAAAGACCGCCTCGGCATACAGCCTGTGCCGCAGCACGATATTGCGATCCATCTGCGCCAAGCGGAAGAACGCGGCATTAATCTTCCGGTCACGATTGCGCTCGGATGTGAACCGGTCATTACAACTGCGGCATCCACTCCGCTTCTCTATGACCAATCCGAATACGAAATGGCGGGAGCAATCCAAGGAGAACCGTACCGCATCGTAAAATCAAAGCTGTCTGACCTTGATATTCCATGGGGAGCAGAAGTTGTGCTCGAGGGAGAAATCATTGCCGGAGAACGTGAATATGAAGGGCCATTCGGTGAATTTACAGGGCACTATTCCGGCGGACGCAGCATGCCGATTATCAAAATTAACCGCGTGTATCACAGAAACAACCCGATTTTTGAACATTTATACTTAGGCATGCCGTGGACAGAATGTGATTACATGATCGGCATTAATACTTGTGTGCCGCTGTATCAGCAGCTAAAAGAAGCGTATCCGAATGAAATTGTGGCTGTGAACGCCATGTACACACACGGTTTAATCGCGATTGTATCAACAAAAAACCGCTACGGCGGATTTGCGAAAGCGGTCGGCATGCGCGCGCTCACAACCCCGCACGGACTAGGCTACTGCAAAATGGTTATCGTTGTCGACGAGGATGTCGATCCATTCAACCTGCCGCAGGTCATGTGGGCGCTCTCTACAAAAATGCACCCGAAACACGATGCGGTCATTATACCGGATTTATCTGTCCTGCCGCTTGATCCGGGATCAAATCCATCAGGAATCACGCACAAAATGATTCTTGATGCCACAACACCTGTTGCGCCGGAAACAAGAGGCCATTATTCACAGCCGCTTGATTCTCCATTAACAACAAAAGAATGGGAACAAAAACTAATGGACTTGATGAATAAATAGGAAAGGATGATTTGATATGCATACATGTCCTCGATGCGATTCAAAAAAAGGAGAAGTCATGAGTAAATCGCCTGTAAAAGGCGCATGGGAAGTCTATCAATGCCAAACATGTTTTTTCACATGGAGATCCTGTGAACCAGAAAGCATTACAAATCCAGAAAAATATAATCCGGCCTTTAAAATCGATCCAAAAGAAACAGAAACAGCGGTTGAAGTCCCCGCTGTTCCGGAACGAAAGGCCTGATCGGCGTGAATCAACTATCAGACCGTCTCTTTGAGCTGCTTGACGGGGAACGTCTGAAAGAAAAGCAGCATGAAGCCTTCGTTCTGCAAACGGTATCGGAGGACGGCTGGCCGCATGCCGCTATGATCAGCGCCGGAGAAATCATCGCCCTGAATCGGACGGATATCCGGATCGCCCTGTGGAAAAACACAGAGACCGCGGGAAATATCCTTCGAACGGGACAAGCCCAGCTTACTGCATGGTGGAAAGGAGCCGCTCATTACGTAAAACTGCAATGTCAGCCGCTCCCGCCGCTGAACGATGCGGTTTATGACAGGGAACGCTTTGCCTGCCGTATCGCTTCAGCTAAGGAGGATGTTGCAAAGTACGCTGATATAACTTCCGGTGTCAGGATACAGCTTCACAATGCTGTAGAGGTGCTTAACAGATGGGAAGCAACGCTTGAGGAATTAAAACGATAAATAAAAAGCCTGACGCCATGCGTCAGGCTTTTATTAGTATAATGAACCATATAAAGACAAAGGGGGCGTGAGGAATGGTCACAAAGGGGATCTGTCATTCAGACGGTTTTGATTTATCTTATTGTATTGAAGGAGAGGGCGCGCCGATTCTCGTGATCGGCAGTGCGGTTTACTACCCGCGTCTATTTCATCAGGATATCAAACAGAAATATCAATGGATATTTGCCGATCACAGGGGTTTTGCCAAGCCGGCGCGGGCGCTGCGGCCGAAAGATCAAAGCCTGGATGCAGTTTTGGGCGATATTGAAGCGATAAGACGCCATCTTCAGCTTAAGGATTTTATCATCATGGGGCATTCGGGGCATGCGTTTATGGCATTAGAATACGCCAGAAAGTACCCTGAGCATGTGCGAAAGGCCGTGCTCCTCAATTCAGCGCCTGATAACAGTCAAAAGAGACAGCGGGACAGTGAAGCGTTTTTTAGGGAAACAGCCAGCCCTGAGAGAAAGAAACGTTTTGAAAAAGATATTGCAAGTTTAGCAGGTGACATAGAAAAAGATCCTGAAAGGCGTTTTGTGCACATGTGCATTCGCCCTGAAGCGAAAAGCTTTTATAAAGAGAGGCCGAATGCGGCATCTTTATGGGAAGGTGTTGACACCAATATGCCGATCATAGATGAATTATGGGGACATACATTCGCGCAGATGAACCTCATACAGCGGTTAGCAGACGTTCAGGTTCCTGTCTATATCGGTTTAGGCAGATATGACTATTTGGTTGCTCCTGTATCGTTGTGGGATGCCGTTGACGGTATATATCCGCATGTGAAGAAGGTCATCTTTGAAAAGAGCGGGCACCAGCCGATGCTGGAGGAACCGCAGACCTTCGGGCAAAGCTTAATGGAATGGACAGACAAATAAAAATCCCGCAGAGCTGCTCTGCGGGATTTTCTTTATTATAAGATACCTTTCATCGCACGTTTGATGATCGGTGAGATCAGCAGCAGGATGCCGCCGAGTATGATAGAAATCAAGCCGATGGTGCCGAAGTAAGTTGTTTCAGGTATTTTATCAAACAACCCGGCTACTTGGGCATTGATTGCCTGGGCTGCTGCGTTAGTCAGAAACCACATACTCATTGTCTGTGCGGAGAATGCAGCTGGCGCCAGTTTTGTTGTAACGGATAAACCGACTGGAGACAGGCACAGCTCTCCAAGCACGACAAGCAGGAAACTGAGAACGAGCCAAAGCGGACTGACGAGTGCTTCTTTCCCTTGCATAGCCGGGAATACCATAATGATAAATGACAATCCGGCTAAAATAATTCCGATTGAGAATTTAACTGGTGTAGACGGCTGGCGTTTGCCAAGCTTCATCCAAAGCCATGCGAAAATTGGTGCGAAAATGACGATAAACAAGGGGTTTAATGATTGGAACCAAGATGACTGAAGTTCTATTCCGCCCAATGAAAGTCTTATGCGTTCATCAGCGTATACCGCAAGAATGGTCGCTCCTTGTTCCTGAATGGCCCAGAACATGACAGCACCGATAAACAAAGGAACGTAAGCGGCAAGACGAGATTTTTCTGTTTTGTCCGCTTTTTTGCTTGTAAACATGATGATGAAATAAATAACAGGAATCAAAATACCGAGAATACTTACAAGGTCGATGAAACGGTTGATCGTCAGCACGCCTGTTTGTACAGAGATCATCACTGCGATCGCCACAATGATAACACCGATTCCGGTGCCAATTGCAGATTTTTTAGACAGCGGATTCGGCACATTTGAACCTGCAGGTCCGAGGTTTTTCTTTCTTGTCAAAGCAAATACGATAAGTCCAAGAAGCATTCCGACCGCGGCAGCTCCGAAGCCGAGATGATAGTTGTACTTCTGTCCGAGTGTTCCGACAATTAACGGCGCGAGTAAACCGCCGAGGTTAATCCCCATGTAGAAAATACTGAAACCTGAGTCGCGGCGCGGGTCTTCTTTCGTGTAAAGATCTCCAACGACGCTTGAAACGTTTGGTTTTAATAAGCCTGTTCCGATAATGATAAGCACCATGCTGATATAGAATGCTATCGCGCTGCCCGGATAGGCGAGTGCAATATGGCCGAACATAATAAATATCCCGCCGTAAAACACGGTGTTTGCGGTACCGAATACCCGATCAGCGAGCCATCCGCCAATAATAGTGGACATGTATACGAGTGATCCGTAAATCGACATAATGGCAACCGCAGTGCCTTTGTCAAAGCCAAGCCCTCCGTTTACCGTCTCTGTATACAAATAGTAAAGCAAGATTGCTCTCATTCCATAGTAAGAGAAACGCTCCCAAAATTCGGTGAAAAATAGTGTAAATAGTCCTCGCGGGTGACCAAAGAACCCTTTTTGCGGGACGCTTTTAATGATACTTTCGTTATCAATCGAAGCCATGTCAGCCAAACCCTTTCTTAAAAAAGTGTATTATAAAAATCATATTCTTATATAATACTTGTGTCAATATAAATTATACTCATTTCAAGAAGTTCCAGAATGGAAAAACTATAAAGGCAGAAAGTAGTGAGTTTTTCCTGTTTCTTATGTCTCGTTTTGTTACATTTTCTAGCGATAGTATTTCTTTATACTTTTTTAATAAAATTTTAGAGAAATGTACAAGCAGATCGGGCTGCCGCGAATATCATGGTAACAATCATGCGGGAGGAGGTTGGATCATTGGCTGAATTCATCTTGAATGCAGCAGATTTCGGTATTTCAGGGGACGGAAAAACGGATTCGACAGAACTGATTAATCAATGCCTAAGCGCGGCTGCTTCAAAGGGGTACCATACAGTCTGGTTCCCGAAAGGAACATATTTAATTGACGGGACGCTTGGAGGGGATGCGAACCAGGTGTTTCGCAACGCTGGGATTATTGTTCCCGGCAATCTTAATATCGTCATGGACCCTGAGTGTATCATCAAAGTCATTCCGAACAGCTCCTGGGGGTATTCTGCATTTTATGTAGGCAAGCAAGAGAATATAACCATTTCCGGTGGACAAATTATCGGCGAGCGCGACGAGCATACGTATGCGTCCGCGGGGATAAGGTCAACCCATGAATGGGGCTTCGGCATTTGTATTGAAGGGTGTTCGAATGTTGTTATTGATGATGTCAACATTTCTGATTTTACTGGAGATGGGATCATTATCAGTCCGCGGGGCTTAAAGACAAATAACGATTATCGAACATCAGAGCACATTACCATCCGCCGCTGTAAGGTTCGGCGATCGAGGAGAAATAACATTTCGATTACCGGATGTGACACAGTTGCGGTGGAGGGCTGCGTGATTGAAGATGCCGGAACGGGAAATGGAACAGCGCCGAAATTCGGAATTGACATTGAAGGATATGGTGAAGGAAATATTGATTATGAGGAACCGCTCAATGTCTCGATTCGAAATAACTATTTTAATGGAAACGTTTCAAGTTCTGTGACCAATTTTAACGGGTACGGCATTTCAATAGAAGGAAACCACTCAGACAATACGATCAGCTATGGGTATGGCACTCAAACGGTCATTAAGGGGAATATTCTCAGAAGGGCGGAAGACGCGGCTGCGGCGCCTAGAGTCGGGATTACCGGATTGGGTGTTTCACAAGGCAAAGAAAGCAGTGATGCAGTGATCGCCGGCAACCTCATTACCGGATTTTCAACCGGAATTGATGTCAGAGGAAAGAGCGTTCTTGTCACGAACAACAAAATCAGCAATTTTGAAAACACAGGGATATTGGTTTATCAGTCTTCCGACGTAAAGGTAGACGGCAACCAGATTCAAAACGGACTGTCTGAAACAAGGCGCAGTACCGGCCTTCGAGCGGTGCTGTCTGATGATACCGCATTTCTGAATAACTGTCTTATTCAAGTCATCGACGGGGTGAACATTTCAGGAGGCGATATGATCATTAAAGACAATGTGCTGAGAAAATTCAGCCGCGGCATTTGGATCGCTCAAGGAAGCGCGTTGATCGAAGGAAATACGCTTAACCCCGACGCGTTTGAAGCGGCCCTTGAATCGTATGCGGTTTCTGTCACAAACAATGCGGGCGCAATTATTAAAAACAATACATTTAAAAACTTTAAAAATTACCCGATTTACTGTACGACAAGTGCAAAAACCTCTATTATCGGAAACCACTTTGAAAGATCTCCTCTTTTAGTGACCATCTATATCAGCACCGGTGTTCATGACATTTTTGATAACACCCTTTCAGTCAATAGAACAGCCGGCAGACCGATTGTGATTTACCTCAACGGCTCCTCAGGCTCTATCATTTCAGGAAACACCATCAATAACCTCTCCGCAAGCACGGCGGTGGCCATTCAAACGGACACCTCAACCAATTCCACCATCATCGGAAATCGAATCATCAAAGGAACCATCACCAACAACAGCGGAGATAAGGTAAACGGCAATATGATCGTCTGAACAAAAGCGCCTCGCTCTAGGGGCTTTTTTTGTTCGATTTATAGATCACGAATATCTCTCTGACCAATAACAAAACAAAAAATAACAGCATCATCCATTCCGCAAACGATGTCATCTTGAAGCTGGACATATTATTATAAATGGCTTTTCCCAAACTGAATCCTTGAAGCATGTCCATGAAAACTGAAATCACCAACAAACAAATTAATAAAACAGCCGTTATGCCTAATATTTTCATCCTTCATCACCCTCCGCTTATAGTGTCTATCTTTATGAGAGAGTTATACCCGTTCGCCAGTCACATGCATAATCTTAAGGCTGACAGGAAGAATATGAGAAAACGATAAGGAAAGGTATTTTGTGTATGCCGTCATTTTTTAAGCAAAAGAAAAATACCGAAACGAAAGACAGCCAGAAACAAGAAGATAAGAATCAGCAGAAGAAAGAAGAAGGGCCGATTCTGGCTTCTTCAAGTTTGGCGAAAAATGTGGCGGACATGAAGAAGAAAGTCGGAAGCAGCTCTGATGTCATTATTCGGGAAGTGAAAGCAGGGGAACAGGATGAAGTTCACCTGGCCATTATTTATATCGCGGGTTTGGTCGATAATAACACGATACATGAATCGTTAATCGAGCCTTTGATTCAGGATCAAACCATCCAAAACGCCCATGCGATAAAGCAGATCCTTGAAAAAACGCTTCCGCTGGGCGGAGTAAAAGCTGAAAAGAGCTGGGACAAGCTGTTCACTGAATTGATGCTTGGAAATGCGCTGGTTTTTGCGGACGGTTCTGATGAGGCGCTTATCTGCAGCACCCAGGGGGGAGAGCACCGTTCCATACAAGAGCCGAGCACCCAGGTGTCATTCCGGGGCCCGCGCCAAGGGTTTACAGAGTCTTTGCAAACCAATATTTCCATGATTCGGCGATACATTAAAAATCCCAATGTATGGGTCGAAAAAATGAAAATCGGTTCTGTGACAAATACGGATATCGCGCTGATGTACATTCACGGCATTTGTGATGAAAAGGTGCTGAAGGAAGTGAGGCAGCGCCTGAAAAAAATAGACATTGACAGTATTTTAGAATCCGGATACATCGAGCAGCTGATCGAAGACGAAACGTTTACGACGTTTCCGACCATGTATCACACGGAACGCCCTGACGTCGTCGCAGGAAATCTATTAGAAGGAAGATTTGCAATCGTTGTGGACGGAACACCGTTTGTTCTGATTGCCCCAGCCTTATTTATTCAATTTTTTCAGTCGGTTGAAGATTATTATTCACGCTTTGACATTGCGACAAGTATACGGATTCTGCGGATATTTATCTTTTTTATTTCACTTGTCGCACCGGCTGTTTATGTGGCAGCCACGACGTTTCATCAGGAAATGATTCCGACACAGCTGTTAATCGTCATTGCTGCCCAGCGGGAAATCGTTCCGTTTCCGGCCGTTGTTGAAGCCATCACAATGGAGGTTGCTTTTGAGATTCTCAGGGAAGCTGGGGTCAGACTGCCGAGGGTTGTAGGATCGGCTGTTTCCATTGTAGGCGCGCTTGTTATCGGCCAAGCTGCTGTTCAGGCTGGTATCGTGTCTCCGGCTATGGTCATCATCGTTGCCATAACGGCCATTGCCAGCTTCGCAACGCCGGCGTTTGCCATGGCGATATCTGCCCGCCTCATTCGGTTTATGTTTATCATTGCTTCTGCCGTAATGGGTTTTTACGGGCTGGTTTTAGGGATTATTATGATGTTTGTTCATTTATGCAGTCTGCGTTCCTTTGGTGTTCCTTATATGTCGCCGCTTGCGCCTTTTTCTTCACAAGGCGTGAAGGACACGCTGTTCCGTGTTCCTTGGTGGGCCGACCAGAAAAGGCCTGAATCCATCAGCAAAAAAGATAAGGTCCGTCAGGGGAAAGACCAGCGTCCTCAGCCGGATGGTTCACGCGGGATGGTGAACAAAGAGTTGAGAGAAGGAGATCAGAATGATACGTAAACGTGTACTAGCCGTTATCATGCTTTTGAGCATCATTGTGCTGCCCGGCTGCTGGGATAAGCGTGAGCTGACAGATCTTGCGATTATTTCGGCAATCGGCATTGATCGGACAAATGAAGGGAATTACGTACTGCACTTTCAGATTATTAATCCCGGAAACGTCGCCGGAGGGCTTCAGGGCGGCGGCGCGGGAGACAGGCCGCCTATATCCGTCTATTCCATAGTAGGCGACAACATGACGGAAGCGCTCAGAAAAGCCTCTATGAAAGTATCCAGGCGGCTTTATTTTGCCCATACCAACCTGGTCGTGATCAGTGAAAAGCTGGCGAGAGAGGAAGGTTTGAATTTTGTGTTAGATAACCTTGACCGCGATACGGAATTCAGGACCACGGCAACGATTGTCATCGCCCATAAAACGAAAGCCGAAAATATCGTCAAAACGCTTACGCCGATTGATAAAATACCGTCCAATAAAGTCAATAAAACACTCGACTTCACGCAAGCGCAATATGGGCGGGTGATTAAAACCAATATCCAGGATGTCTTGAAAACACTTGCCCTCACCACAGAAGCGCCGGTGATCCCCGGATACAGGATGATCGGGGACGATAAAAAAGGAGTCAGCCTGGAAAACACACAGGCGACTGACCCGCAAGCCATTCTTCAGGCGGACGGATTGGCGGTATTCGATAAAAGAGGCCATTTAAAATATTGGATTGAAGATAAGGACAAAGTTGGGGTTGTCTGGCTTAAGAATCAAATCCAGCATACGTTTATTAATGCCGATTGGAAGAAGACAAAAGATGCGGTAAGCTTACAGGTCACGCATCAGACAACAAAGCTTAACCCGGAAATACGAAACGGCCGTCCCCGCATTCATGTTCACGTGACGGTTGAAGGCATAATAGACGCAGTAAAGTATCCATTTCATTTGTCTGACCCAAAGGTGTTAGCCGATATCGAAAAAGCACTCAACAAACAGCTGGAAAAGGAAATCAGCCATGCAGTTGAAAAGATAAAGGAACATAAAATCGACTTTATCGGATTCGGAGACACGATATACAGGAAGTATCCGAAGCAGTGGAAAAAAATGAGGGATACATGGGACAAAGAATATTTGCCTGATCTGCCTGTCGATGTAAAGGCGGAGACGTATATCAGAAGAACGGGGCTGCGAAATAATCCGCTCAGAAACCAGCTTAATCATAAATAGGTCAAGAAAGGAGTAGTGACAGATGGAAAAAGCCAAAATCAGCATTAGGCAGCTGTTTGTCATGATGATCATTTTTGAGCTGGGCAGCTCCTTATTGATTACACCAGGAACGATGGCGGGCCGGGATGCCTGGATAGCAGTGCTATTAGGCTGTGCAGTTGGTTTATTTCTTTTTTACTTGTATCAGGGGATCTATCAATGCTATCCGGAGTTCTCCCCGAAAGAATACATGGATGATATGCTCGGCAAAAAGCTGAGCTGGTTCTTTTCGTTTCTTTATATCTTGTATTTTGCATATATTGCCGCCCGGGTGCTGCGTGATTTCGGGGAAATGCTGCTGACGTTTGCTTACCATGATACTCCGATTATCATCGTGAATGCTTTACTAATGGTGGTCAGCATATATGCCGTCAGAAAAGGAATTGAAGTGCTGGCGCGGGCGGGTGAGCTTCTCTTCGGGGCAATGTATCTATTGGGTGCGCTCGGTCTCGTGCTGATCATTGTATCGGGTTCCATAGATCTGAAAAATTTAAAACCGGTTTTAGCAGACGGGATTTTCCCTGTTATTCATTCTGTTTTCACACAAACCATGTACGTTCCGTTCGGTGAAATTGTTTTATTTGTAATGATTTTCCCTAATCTCAATGATCGCAAGAATGTCAAAAAAGTGGGGATGCTCGCTATGGTCATCAGCGGATTGGTTGTGGCGCTTACTGTAGCGATTAATATCAGTGTGCTTGATGTTGATCTGACATTGCGATCGCAGTTTCCGCTTTTAAGTACGATTCAGACAATCAAAGTGGAAGAATTTCTGGATCGGCTTGATATCTTTTTTATGCTGGCACTGATTATCGGCGGCTTCTTCAAAGTCAGCCTCTATCTGTATGCGGTGGTGGTGGGTGCGTCCACTCTTTTTAAGGAAAAAAATCCTTCACAGCTGGCATATCCAATGGGACTGGGCATACTCATCCTCTCTATCGCAATTGCCACCAACTTTTCAGAGCATTTAAATGAAGGGCTGAAAGTAGTGCCGCTGTACATTCATTTGCCCTTTCAAGTGCTGTTTCCATTATTTCTGTTTATCCTCGCTGTTTGGAAAAAGAAGAGAAGAGAGAAATCGAAACAGGCTGATAAACAGAAACAATAAAAAGAGCGGGGGGATGCAGCCGCCGCTCTTTTTACGTTCACTTCTATATAAAAGGGGGATTTAGGTTGCGCCCCTGTCTGCACTGGCAGAGGCGCGTTTTTGTTAAACGACTGCGGCGTTTTCCGTCACAGTAAAGCTTCCTCGTGAAAGTCTGATGGTAATGTCAGATACCTTTGCAATTTGTTCATCATGCGTCACCATGATGATGCATTTATTTTCTTTGTGCGCCAAATCCTGAAAGAGCCGCACAATTTCTTTTGACGTATCCTCGTCAAGGTTTCCGGTCGGTTCATCGGCAACGATCAAGTCCGTGTCACAGCAAAACGCTCTTGTAATGGAAACACGCTGCTGCTGTCCGCCGCTTAATGTCAGCACCTTTTGCCGGGCTTGTTTTTCATTGATGCCGACCTTCTCCAGCATCTCCAACGCATATGCTTCTTTATTCTTTTCCTTTGAACCTGTGATTTCCATGGCGGTTGTCACATTTTGCAGAGCTGTCATATATGGAAGCAGGTTGTACGCCTGAAAGACAATTGATACGTATTTATTTCTGAAATTCGTCAATCCGATTTTAGAAACAGCTTTTCCGCCATAAAGGATATGTCCTTCTTTAGGTGCGTCAAGTCCGCCTGCCAGAGACAGGAAGGTCGTTTTTCCTGTCCCTGAGGTGCCGACAATTGTATGAAATTTACCTTTTTCAAAGCTGATATTAATATCCTGAAACAAGGGCTGGCTTTTGTCTTTATACCAGTAGCCGACTTGTTGAAATTCTAATAAGCTCATTCGTTTCGCCTCTTTCTATTCCTGTTTTGTCAATATCGTTTTCGGGTGGAGCCGCAGTACTGAAATAGACGGCAGCAGCGTTGCAATGACAGCGATTAACATTCCGATTCCGCCGAGTACAAGCATATCGTTCATCGAAACTGCCACATTCAGTGAATCAATGACGTCCGCGTTTGAAGAGCTTTGGCTGAACATTCCGTGGCCCATGCCGCCCCCGCCGCCGGGCATTTGGCCGCTTGCGGTTTGTGTTGAATCAGTTGATGAACTGATCTGCTGGGATAAGAGCTGATTGCCGAGCTGGTTGGCGACCAGATTTCCAGTCACTGATGCAATGCCGATGGCCACAACTGCCACGATCAGAATCTCAGTTAAGAACTGGCCAATCAGCTTCCACCGTTTTTCACCGATAGCCATTAACACACCCATCTCATATTTGCGCTCTCTGATTGACATCATGACAATGAGGCCAAGAATGACAGCGCCTGCCACTGATACAAGGTACACAACGTTTTTAGAGAAAGAAGCTACATTTTCGATCGGGCCGACCATTTGCTGGTAAAGCTGATCGTTTGTATTTAAAGTAAACGTATCAAAGTCGATTGACGTTTTCTTCGCTGCTTTAACGAATGCATCAATATGTTCAGCATCGTCCATATCATAAACAGCTGAATCAATCGTGTTTTTATAATCGTCACCTTTCAGAGCCGCTGTTGCTGTGTAAGGTGTGTAAAGCTTATTGTAAGGATTTAAGAATGAGAAATTCTGGGCTTGATCATCGCCTGAAGACGTTGTTTTATAAATACCGACAATCTTCAGTTTGAGTGTTGTATCTTCGTCTGTTGCTGATTCTATTGTGATGGAATCTCCAACGCTTACATCATTTTCTTCTGCTAATGTTTCATTGATCACTGTGACGTTTTTGCCGACATCAGATTTTGTAATCGCGCGGCCGTCTGTGATTTTTGAATCTCCGTCAGAGAATTGCTCTAACAGCGACGTGCTGATGACGCCTTCAATCGAAAGATCGGCTTGAACCATTTGTTTTCCGCCTTGCATTGGAGCGCCTTTTGTATCGCTTGAGCTTGAGTCTGTGCTCGAATCACTAGAGCTTGAGCTTTCAATCGCATCGAAGTTTCCGGCGTTGGCTGAAGCTGATGTAATGAAGTTGTAGCTCTTCACATGATCAAGCGCTGTCAGCTTATTGGCATCAGACACTTTTATCGGTGTAGATTCGAAGCTGCGTTTTTCACCGCTGTCCTGCTGCTTCTCCATTTGTTTTTGGCGGTCAACTTGAAGCGTAACGCTTCCGCCCAGCTCCTGTCTGGCAAGGTCGCTGGATTTTTGAGCTGCTGACTGGATCGTGAGGCCAGACAGAACAAATATACAAATCACTGTAAACACAAATAACTGCAAAAACGTTTTTCCTTTTTTGGCCTTTATGTTCCAAAAAGCCCGTTTGATAAAATTCATTTATGTTCCTCCGTATAGGTATTTTTATAGATAAGACCGCCTGTGAGGCAGGCCCGCTTGTTGATAAATTTATAGTAGTCCAAAGGTATGAAAAAAATATGAACAATCTATTTCTAGTTGATGAAATAAAAACTAACAATTGTGAAACCCAAAATTCTCTGTATAAAATGGTGCTATTATATAGAAAAGCATCAAAACAATCGGAGGATCCAATGAAAATTTTAATGATAGAAGATAACGTAAGTGTTTGTACGATGACAGAGATGTTCTTTTTTAAAGAAGGTTTTGAAGCTGAATTTGTTCATGACGGTTTAGAGGGGTATCAGCGCTTTGCTGAAGAAAATTGGGATTTGGTGATTCTGGATATTATGCTTCCGTCTATGGACGGCGTAACCATCTGCAGAAAAATAAGAGAGACAAGCACGGTTCCGATTATCATGCTGACTGCCAGAGACACCGAATCAGATCAGGTGATCGGCTTTGAGATGGGTGCGGACGATTATGTGACGAAGCCATTCAGCCCGCTGACATTGGTTGCCCGCATCAAAGCCGTGAACAGAAGATATCAGGCGACGGGCAAGGCGGCAGCGGAAGAAGATACGATTGAATCGGAATGCTTTAAAATTAATAAAAAGACGAGAGAAGTATTTTTAAATGGGGAGCCTGTTGAAAACCTCACGCCTAAGGAATTTGACCTGCTTTATTACCTTGTGCAGAACCCGCGGCAGGTGTTTTCCAGAGAGCAGCTGCTTGAGCAGGTATGGGGCTATCAGTTCTACGGAGACGAACGGACTGTCGATGTTCATATTAAACGGCTGCGGAAAAAGCTTGCAAGTGAGGACAGGCCTTTCCTATATACTGTATGGGGAGTAGGGTATAAATTTGATGAGGATTAAATATTTATATCAGCTGCTGCTGAGCCATGTCAGCATATTAATTTTAGCATTTGTTATCATTATTTCTCTTTTTTCTTACTTTGTGAAAGAGTTTGCCTACCAAAATAAAGTAGAGGAACTGACGTCATATGCGGTGCAGATTGCAAGCGAATTTCAAACCGGCCAGGTTGATATGCGCCGGCTGTACCCATATCAGGATATATTACGCACAAGAAAGACACAGTTTATCATCTTTAATGAAGCACAGCAGCCTTATTTTCACCCTGAAGACTTTCACCCACGGGAAAAGCTGAAGAAAGCGGAGTGGGAGAAGCTGAAAAAAGGGCAGGTGGTCATGAACAGAGCGGATGGCCGTTTTAACGATGAGGTTTCCCTTGTTGCACAGCCGATTTTTGTTAACAATGAATTTAAAGGCGCGGTACTGCTGATTTCTCCAATCAGCGGCGTAGAGCAAATGATTAACCAGGTCAACCTCTATATGTTTTACGCGATAATCAGCACGCTTGTCATTACCATTCTCGTCAGCTGGCTGCTTTCCAAATTCCATGTGAAACGTATTCAAAAGCTGAGAGAAGCAACGGATAAAGTGGCTTCCGGCGACTATGACATCCACTTGGAAAACGGCTACCGGGATGAAATCGGGGTGCTGGCGTCTGACTTTAATATCATGGCGAAAAAATTAAAGCAGTCGAGGGATGAAATCGATCGGCTTGAGAAGCGGAGAAGGCAGTTTATTGCCGATGTATCCCATGAATTAAGAACGCCGCTGACAACCATTAACGGTTTGGTTGAAGGGCTGAACAGCAATACGATTCCAGAGGAGAATAAAGAAAAATGCTTCGCGCTCATCAGTGAGGAAACGAGGCGAATGCTGCGGCTCGTAAAAGAAAATCTCGATTACGAAAAAATCAGATCACAGCAAATCACCCTGAACAAGCTTGACGTTCCGCTGATTGAAGTATTCGAAATCATGAAAGAGCACCTTGAACAGCAGGCGGAAGAAAAGCAAAATAAGCTGATGATTCAGGTGGAGGACAGCGTGATCGTTCATGCGGACTATGACCGGTTAATTCAAATCCTCGTGAACATTACAAAAAACAGCATCCAATTTACGCAGCAAGGTGACATTTGGCTGCGGGGAACAGAAGGATATAAAGAGACCATAATCGAAATTGAAGATACGGGAATCGGCATTTCAAAAGAGGATATCGAGCATATTTGGGAGCGGTTCTACAAAGCTGATATTTCAAGAACGAACACGGCGTACGGAGAATACGGCCTCGGCCTCTCCATCGTCAAGCAGCTTGTTGAAATGCATCAAGGTACAATAGACATTAAGAGTGAACAAGGGAAAGGCACAACATTCATTATCCGCCTTCCTTTACCTGCAAAACAGCAATCAATCATGTAAGGCGGCGGCATATCGTCAGATGCTGCCGCCTTCTTTCTAACAGCGCTTCGGTATTCCTTTTTTTATTGCGTGCTCCCGAAATAAAGATTGCGTGTTTTTCGGGTTAGGACAGTCTGTAAACATGATAAAATATGACATAAACAGTTTTTGATGGGGAGAGGGTGAAGGAATGAAGAGCGGGGTAATTCCTTCTTCAGCGGTCGGTCAAAAAATTAACGAGTGGTACAAATATATCCGGACCTTCAGCGTGCCGGATGCCGAGGTGCTAAAAGCTGAAATCCAGCAGGAACTGAAACACATGCAGCATGATTCCAACTTGCTGTTATATTACTCACTAATGGAATTTCGCCACCAGCTTATGCTTGATTATCTCGAGCCGCTGGAGAAATTAAATATCGAAGACCAGCCAAGCCTGTCTGAATTATCACGAAATATAGACAGCAACCAAGCTGATCTGAAAGGGCTTCTCGATTATTATGTGAATTTTTTCCGCGGAATGTATGAGTTTGATAAGCGGGAATTTATTTCTGCCATTACATATTACAAACAGGCGGAGAAAAAACTTTCTTTTGTTTCCGATCATATTGAACGGGCTGAATTTTATTTTAAAATTGCGGAAGCTTATTATTATATGAAGCAAACGTACTTTTCATTGATTCATATCAAAAATGCATATGAAATTTATGTAGAGCAGGAAACCTATAATGTTCGGATAATCCAATGCCATTTCGTGTTCGGGGTTAACCTTATGGATGAGAGAAATTTTGAACAAGCCGCACGGCATTTCAAATTGGCGCTGGAGATGGCGGAAGCGGAACAAAAAGCCCAATTGGTCGGAAGAGCATTTTATAATTTAGGGCTGTGTTATTACAATCAAGACCTTCTCGACCCTGCCATTGAACATTTTGAGAAAGCGGTTTCCACTTTTGAAAACAGCAGAATCACCAATTCTCTGCCTCAAGCATATTTTTTAATAACACTTATTTATTATAAACGCGGAAAACATGAGAAGGCCTCGGAATATCACAAGAGGGGCTATGAATATGCTAAAGAAACAGACGATGCAGATTACGCGGTAAAATTTGAGTTTTTACAATCCCTATATCAGGCACAGCCCAATACAGAAGGAATCGAACGATGTTTCCGATATTTAAAAAATAAAAATATGTATGCTGATATAGAGGATTTAGGCCTAGAAGTAGCAAAATATTACTATGAACAAAAATGGTTTGAACTGTCTGCTTCCTACTTTCTTAGAGTTGAAGAGGCAAGAAAACAAATACAAAGGAGTGAAGGTTTGTATGAAATTGAAATCTAAGTTATTTGTTATTTGTTTGGCTGCAGCAGCTGTTTTTACAGCGGTTGGCGTCTCTGAACATGCTGAAGCATCCGACTTTCATGTCACAGAAAGAGGAATGACGTAAGAACCAGGCCCCTTCTCAATAAGAGAAGGGGTTTTCTTTTAAAGAAACAGCAACGCAGGATATGGACCTTACGGCGCCGCCTGATTCATGGAGATTCCTTTTTCTTAGTAGCCTCCGTTAAAAAACGCAGTTCCCACGATAATTAAGAGGATAAATAACACAACAATCAAAGCAAAAGAGTTTCCGTAACCAGACATCTGTGCCACCTCCTTGTGAGATTACTTTATGATATGCTGCATAAACGCGGCGGACAGGGCTTTCAGGATATAGATTGAAAAATAAAGAAAACAACTAAAAAACGCCGCATGACAATGATATTGTCTTACGGCGCTGTACTGCAGACTTAGAAGCCTCTTGTAAATGCAGTACCTACGATAATCAATAGAATAAACAATACAACGATCAAAGCGAAAGAACCGATGCCGTAACCGCCGCCGTTAGCGTATCCTGACATAAGGCTTCACCTCCCTATGATGGATACTACAAAATATGCGGACATGGCCGGATTGATAGGGATAATAGTGACAAGGCAAAAAATGAACAATGAGGCTATCGCGGCGGACAATATAAAAAGCGGGCCCTGCCGCCCGCTTTTATGTATAGATTAAGAGACCAGCACACCCGCGAAAAACTCCCGGTATAATGCTTGGACGGCTTTTCTTTCTTCGGCTTCCTTTACGCCGAACATCATGCTCACTTCAGAAGATCCTTGGTTAATCATTTCGATATTCACTTTCGCCTCTGATAAGGCTTTGGCCGCTCTTGCCGTTGTGCCGACATTATGGCGCATTGCTTCTCCTACAACCATAATCAGCGCCAGATTGTGCTCGACAATGACTTCATCGGCATGAAGGTTCTCTTTAATCTGCTTCATTACGCTTCGTTCGGCCGAAGCATCCATTTGGCCCTGTCTTAAGATGATCGTCATGTCATCAATTCCCGATGGAACATGCTCATACGTCAAACCGTGTTCTTCTAGGATTTGAAGGGCTCTGCGGCCAAACCCGATTTCTCTGTTCATTAAATACTTGCTGATATAAATGCTGCAAAAGCCGGTATCGCTGGCAATGCCGACGACAGGACCGTTAGTGTTATCGCGTTTGCTGACGACGCGTGTTCCGTTCGCCGACGGGTTGTTCGTATTTTTGATCTGTACGGGAATGCCCGCTCTGAAGGCCGGAATGAGCGCTTCATCATGAAACACTGAAAAGCCTGCGTACGACAGCTCGCGCATCTCTCTGTATGTCAGCTCGTGGATTTCCTTCGGGTTCTCAACAATGGAAGGATTAACAGAGTACACGGCATCTACATCAGTAAAGTTTTCGTACAGATCGGCCTGAAGACCGTTGGCCAAAATGGAGCCTGTAATATCAGAACCGCTCCGTGAGAATGTCATCACATCGCCATCCTTGCTGAATCCGAAAAAGCCGGGGAATATGATGAGGCCTTCACGCTCTCTCAGCTGAAAGAGATTTTGATACGATTCAGGCAGCACCTGCGCGTTGCCGGGTTCGTTTGTTACAAAAAGGCCGGCATCCTTCGGGTTCACATATTCCGCTTTCACGCCTTTGTGGCGGAAATAAGCGGCAATCAGCTTAGCGTTGTTATCCTCACCGCTTGCTTTGACTGCGTCCAAATATTGTACGGGATTGCTTTTATCTCCTTCTAAAAGCGTAAACAAATCATCACGGATTTTTTCTATAATACACGGCTCAAGCTGAAGCTCATTTGCGATCAGAGCATACCGTTCAATGACTGCTTCCGCCAGTTCAGGGGCGCTGCCGGATGATAAATACTGTTCAGCACATGCGATTAAGAGATCAGTCACTTTCGTATCCTCGGAATAGCGTTTGCCCGGAGCCGAAACCACTACAGCTTTGCGCGCGGGATCTGAGGTTACGATTTGAAACACCTTTTCAAGCTGTGCGCCTGAAGCGAGTGAGCTGCCTCCGAATTTAACGACCTTCATGTTTACATCTCCTAATGTTTAAAATTTTCACACAAATTTAGTATTTATTATCCCTCTTTCAGTTCTGTAAATCAAGGAGAAATTTCTTTGTGGAATGAACATTTGTATTTATAGGGAGGAATTATGTCAGGTCTGATGACGAACCTGAAGCATAGTGAAGATAAATATGGTAAACAGACTAACGATTTGTGATGGGAAATGGTTTGAATGATTAGTAAAATTGAATAGATAACGAAGTTAATATTTTTAAAGAATATTGACTAACACTAGAAAAATGGTAATATGTAAATGATAATGATAATCAATTACTATATGGCCATATTGTTTTGAGTCCTTGCGGAGTAGGAGATACGTTCTTTTTGCTGTGAGGATGTAAGGAGGCAGCATGAAGCTACGTTACTTATTTTTTCTACTTATCATATTAGCAGTCACTTCTGTATTTATCGGCGTAGAAGATCTGTCGCCGCTTGATCTCTTTGATTTAAGCAAAGAAGAGGCGTCAACGCTCTTTGCCAGCCGTTTGCCGCGGCTGATCAGCATTCTAATCGCGGGCATGAGCATGAGCATCTGCGGGCTGATTATGCAGCAGATCACCAGAAACAAATTCGTGTCACCGACAACGGCCGGCACGATGGACTGGGCGAGGCTGGGAATCTTAATATCCTTGCTTCTGTTTACATCGGCAAGTCCTTTAATGAAAATGCTGATTGCTTTTGTCTTTGCTTTAGTCGGCAATTTTCTGTTTATGAAAATTCTTGAAAGAATCAAGTTTAACGACACCATCTTTATTCCGCTAGTCGGTTTAATGCTCGGGAATATCGTCAGCTCAATCGCGACGTTTATCGCGTATAAATATGACCTGATCCAGAACGTGTCATCATGGCTTCAGGGGGATTTCTCCTTAGTTGTGAAAGGGAGATACGAGCTTCTTTATCTGAGTATTCCGCTTGTCATCATTGCCTATGTTTATGCGGATAAATTTACAGTGGCGGGTATGGGAGAAAGCTTTTCTGTCAACCTCGGCCTCAAGTATAAACGGGTTGTGAACATCGGGCTCATTATCGTATCCCTGATTACGTCACTTGTCATTTTGACTGTCGGTATGCTTCCGTTTCTCGGTTTAATCATCCCGAACATTGTATCGATCTACAGAGGAGACAACCTGAAAAACAGCCTGCCGCACACTGCGCTGCTGGGAGCGGTTTTTGTTCTGTTTTGCGATATATTGGGCAGAGTCATTATCTTCCCATATGAAATCTCGATTGGTCTGATGGTCGGAATCATCGGCAGCGGCATTTTCCTGTTTATGCTGTTAAGGAGAAAAGCGTATGCGTAACCAGATGAAAATTGCGTTGCTCGTTGGTATAGCCGTTGTATGTATCGGTTTGTTTCTGTTTTATGACTTAGGCAATTGGGATTACACACTGCCGAGAAGAATCAAAAAAGTCGCTGCCATTATGCTGACAGGCGGAGCGATTGCGTTTTCGACGATGATCTTCCAAACCATCTCGAATAACCGCATCCTGACGCCCAGCATTTTAGGCCTTGATTCTCTCTATATGCTGATTCAGACCGTCATCATCTTTTTGTTCGGTTCTATGAATATCGTAATCATGAATAAAAACATCAACTTCATCATCTCTGTTTTGCTGATGGTGCTGTTTTCTTTTGTTCTCTATCAGATCATGTTCAAAGGTGAGGGGAAAAATATCTTCTTTCTTCTGCTCATCGGAATCGTGTTCGGCACGCTGTTCAGCAGTCTGTCTTCCTTTATGCAGATGCTGATTGATCCGAATGAGTTTCAGGTTGTGCAGGACAAAATGTTTGCCAGCTTTAACAACATCAACACTGATTTGTTATGGCTCGCCTTCATCATCTTCCTGCTGACCGGTATCTATGTCTGGCGTTTCACGAAATTTTTTGACGTGCTGTCACTCGGCCGTGAACACGCCGTCAATTTGGGCATTAACTACGACAAAGTTGTCAAACAGATGCTGATCGTGATCGCGATCCTTGTTTCTGTTTCTACAGCGCTTGTCGGCCCGATTATGTTCTTGGGGCTTCTCGTTGTCAACCTGGCGAGAGAATTTCTGAAAACATATAAGCATTCGTACTTAATCGCAGGTTCTGTTTTAATCAGCATTATTGCGTTAGTCGGGGGACAGTTTGTGGTTGAGAAAGTATTCACCTTCTCAACGACGCTGAGCGTTATTATTAATTTTGCCGGCGGGATTTATTTTATCTACTTGCTGTTAAAGGAGAATAAATCATGGTAGAGGTCAAAAATGTAAGCAAACAATATGGAGGGAAAGTTGTCCTTGAAGAGACGTCAGTCACGATTCAAAAAGGCAAAATCACCTCGTTTATCGGTCCTAACGGCGCCGGCAAAAGTACGCTGCTGTCTATTATGAGCCGCCTGATCAAAAAGGATTCCGGTGAGATTTTCATAGACGGAGAAGAGATCGGAACCTGCGACAGCAAAGAGCTTGCCAAAAAAATGAGTATTTTAAAGCAGGCGAACCAAATCAATATCAGACTGACCATCAAAGACCTTGTCAGTTTCGGCAGATTCCCTTATTCACAGGGCCGGCTGACAGAGGAAGACTGGGTTCATATCAACCAGGCGCTCAGTTATATGAAGCTGGAGGAGATTCAGGATAAGTACTTGGATCAGCTGAGCGGCGGACAGTGCCAAAGGGCTTTTATCGCAATGGTCATTGCCCAGGACACGGATTACATTTTTCTGGATGAGCCGCTGAACAATCTGGATATGAAACATTCAGTTGAAATTATGAAGCTTCTGAAGAGACTGGTAGAGGAGCTTGGAAAAACAATCGTGATCGTAATTCACGATATCAACTTTGCTTCCGTCTACTCCGATCATATCGTTGCTTTGAAAAACGGCCGAATCGTAAAAGAGGGGCCGCCGGAGGAGATGATTGAAACCTCTGTGCTTGAAGAAATCTACGATATGACCATCCCGATTCAGACGATTGATAACCAAAGAATAGGTGTTTATTTTTCTTAGTATACAGAAGAGGTGAAGAGCATGAAAAAGTTTGCAATTCTATTCATCGCATTGGTGACGGCTGTTGTCATTTCCGCTTGCGGAAACCAAAGCTCAAGCAGCAAAGGTTCTGACACGAAGAAAGAACAAATGACGGTGAAACACCAGCTGGACAAAAACGGCACAAAAGTGACAAAGAACCCTAAAAAAGTCGTTGTATTTGATTTAGGAAGCTTAGATACATTAGATAAATTAGGTCTTGATGATAAAGTAGCGGGCCTGCCGAAACAAGCCCTTCCTAAATATCTGTCCAAATTCAAAGATGATAAATATGCTGATGTCGGAAGCTTAAAAGAGCCAGACTTTGAAAAAGTAGCGGATTTAGAGCCTGACCTGATCATTATCTCTGGCAGACAATCTGAGTCCTACAAAGAATTCTCTAATATTGCACCGACCATTTACCTTGGCGTAGATACAGCGAACTACATGGAATCATTTAAATCAGATGCACAAACAATCGGTAAAATCTTTGATAAAGAAGATGAAGTAAAAGACGAGCTCGCAACAATTGATAACTCAATTGCGGATCTTAAGAAAACAGCTGAAAAGAAAAACAAAAACGGCCTTGTGATTATGGCGAACGACGGCAAAATCAGCGCCTTTGGTTCTAAATCAAGATACGGGCTGATCCACGACGTATTCGGCGTGACACCGGCTGATAAAAATATCAAAGCATCTACTCACGGACAAAGCGTTTCATATGAGTACATTTCAAAAACAAACCCTGATTACCTGTTTGTTATTGACCGCGGTACAGCAATCGGAGAAACATCATCTACAAAACAAGTCGTTGAAAATGACTATGTGAAAAACGTAAACGCCGTGAAAAATAATCATGTCGTTTACCTTGATTCAGCTACTTGGTACTTATCAGGAGGCGGACTTGAGTCAATGACGCAAATGATTAAAGAAGTGAAAGACGGTTTAGAGAAGTAAAACCAAAAAGAGCCTCCGCTCTCAAAGCGGGGCTCTTTTTTATAGGATCAGCGTGCCGGCTGCTGTTCGGCAGGGCGCTGAGGTTTCTTTAATGTAAAGGATAGAAGTAAGCCGGCAAGCGCGATGCAGGCTGCCACGATAAAAGCGGCGTTCATGCCGTGCAGAGCGGCGTGTTTTACATTTGTGGTTCCTGCATGTGCCGCCTGGTTGCTCATCACGGATACCAGGAGAGCAGTTCCGATGGAGCCGCCGACTTGGCGAACCGTATTGTTCATCGCTGTTCCGTGCGGAATCAGGTGGCGCGGCAGCGCATTGATTCCGGCTGTTGTCACAGGCATCATAATCATCGCTGTCCCTAAGAGACGAACGGTATATAAAACGACAATCCAAGCCAGTGACGTATGGTCAGTCAGCTGCATAAACGGAAGTGATGTCAGGAAGATGATACAGAAACCTGCAATCGCCAGGCCTCTTCCGCCGACACGGTCAAAAATTCTTCCGATAATCGGTGACATGAAGCCCATTACAATGGCTCCCGGAAGAAGCATAAGCCCTGTATCAAAGGCTGTGACGTCTCTGACGTTTTGTGTATACAGCGGCAGAATTGTTTCTGTACCAATTAATAATGCAAAGACAAGGGTTCCCAGCAGGGTTGTTAAGCTGAAGATACCAAACGTAAATACGCGGAATTCCAGCATCGGTTTTTCAAGCTTCATCTGTCTTGTAATAAATAAGAGCAGCGCGATCACGCCCACTAGCAGTGAAATCAGAACCGTTGAGCTGGTCCATCCGTAAGAGCCGACGCTTGAGAAGCCATAGAGCAGTCCGCCAAATCCAAGTGTCGACAGGATAACTGATAAAATATCAATCTGTGTTTTTCTTAATGTCGTCACGTTTTTCATAAGAATGATAGCGAGAAGCAAATCGATCACGGCAAACGGAAGAATGATATAAAACAATGATCTCCATGAGAAAGCTTCTACTGCCCATCCTGAAAGAGTCGGTCCGATCGCAGGCGCGAAGGAGATGACCAATCCGACCATACCCATAGCCTGGCCGCGCTTTTCAATCGGAAAGATCGTTAAAAATACTGTCTGCATGAGCGGCATCATAATGCCGGCTCCGGCTGCCTGAATGATACGGGCCGCCAGCAGAACCGGAAAGTTCGGGGCAAACGTGCCGACGATTGTTCCGGCAGTGAAAATACTCATCGCCGTAATGAGAAGCGTACGGCTCGTGAATTTTTCAATTAAAAACGCAGTAATCGGAATTAAAATACCGTTCGTTAACATAAATGAAGTCGTCAGCCATTGGGCTTGGTTTGCATCTATATGAAAATCCCTCATGATATGGGGGAGAGCGGTAATTAACAGTGTCTGGTTCAAAATGGCGACAAACGCCCCGGCTAACAAAATGCCGACAATGACAGAACGGTTAAACGGTTTTTTTTCAATACTTGTGTCCAATAAGATCCCTTCTTTTCTTTAAGTAATTAGCAGTGTTTTTAACATAGAAATTTGCTGTGTTAAAACACCGGTTTGTTCCAGATAGCCAATCAGTGATTTCAGTAAAAAGGCGCGGGGCTCTTCCTTTTTTGCTTCCTCTTCCAGCATGGCTGCAGCGGATGTCAGCTCATCGACATCATAATCCGCGGCGGGCAGGGAAGAGATGCCTTTATGTAATTCTTTCAGGCTTTCTGATAACAGGAGTGATTTATCCTTTGGCTGGTAGGAGGACGCCGATTGGATATAAAGCTCGATGGTCTCAGGCGGAAGCAGGGACTGCCGTGTTTCTCTGTTTTTGACAATCTGATTGAGGGTGCTGATGATAAACGCTGCGATCGGGTCAAGCTCAAGCGGTTTTTCCTCTATTTTGATCAGCATTAAAAACTCACGCATCATGCCGTGAAGAATGATCACTAAATCCCATACAAACGGGAGAATGGTTTCTCCATACGCCTGGATCAGCGAATCGCGGTGCCAGCAGATAATCGTTGATCTGGTCTGATGGATATGCTGTTTTACACGGTCGTTGTGCAGCTTGGGGTTTCCGTAGGTCAGCATATTAAAAAACTGCTGATTCCGCCTGAATCCTTCCAGCTCCATTTTGACCTTTTGAATCAAACGCTCCTCCGGTGTCAGCGCGGTATTTTCCTGCAGTCTTGATGCCGCGGCCACCATTTGCTTCTGGTTAAACGTCAGCAGCTCCAAAAGCAAATCTTCCTTCGACTGAAACAGCTTATATATCGAAGCTTTTGATATCTTACATTCTTCTGCGATTGCCTGCATGGAAACCGACGTAAAATCCTTTTCAGAAAAAAGCTTCCGCGCGGCTAACAAGATTTCTGTTTTTTTATCAAGCATCTCATGGCTTCCTTCTTTCTTGAACAATAGAAAACCCATTGGTTCACAGAAAACCAATGAGTAACATTGATAAAATTTTACCAAATAAACAAAATGAAAGTCAATGGATTTTATCCGGACAAATAAAAAGGCCTGCCGGAATTCCGACAGGCCGGGTGAGGCTTATTTTTCAACTTTAAACCCTTGTTTTTCGAGCATTTCACGAATATGCGGATAGTACAGGCGCTCATAGTATGAGGCGATCCCTTGTGACCAGTTTCGTGTTTCTTTTCCGTTGGTCCGGTTTTTCATGTATTCGGCCATTTGTTCATCATATGACTGAATGTGTGATGTCAGCTCGTCCTGCTGCAAATACGTTTCTTTATGATAAACCGCTGCCTTTGGAAGACGAGGTTTTTTCGCTGAACGATCAGCAGGATGGCCGACGACTAGACCCGATACAGGGAACACGTATTTCGGAAGCTGAAGCAGCTCGATCAGTTCATTTGGGTTTCCCCGAACTGCGCCGATCGGAACAGTGCCAAGACCGAGTGATTCAGCTGCCGCAGTCGCCGTGCCAAGTGCGATGCCGGCATCTACAGCGCCGACAAGAACGGATTCTAAACCGTTTGTGATTTCCATGTTGAAGTCATGCAGATCTTCAAGCGCAATTTTTGCCCGGTTGAAGTCTGCGCAGAAAAGCAAGAAAACCGGAGCTTGGTCAATCCAAGGCTGTCCGCCCGCCAGTTCGGAGATTTTCTTTTTCCGCTCTTTATCCTGAATTGCGATGACGGTCACTTGCTGCCCATTGATAGAAGTAGGGGCTGATTGCACCGCTTGTATAATATGGTCTAGCTGCTCTTCTGACACTGGCTCATCCGTATAGCTGCGGATGGAGCGGTGGTCTGTTAATGATTTGATTACTTCGTTCATGTGAGACATCCTTTCTTTACTCACTGAGCTCTGTGCGGACAACATCAAGAGGAGCGCTCAGCAGTTCTTTGCCTTTTGCTACAAATCCTTGGAAATGCGCAGTTTCATTGTGAGATTTCATCGCCGCTTCATCTTTCCATTGTTCAAGCATCACAAATGTATTTTCTTCGCCTACTTTTTCAAAAAGGTCGTATTGGGCGTTGCCTTCCTCGGCCCTTGAATGTTGAACCAGTGATTGTGCCTCGCTCAAGAATTCTTCGCGTTTTTCGGGTTTTACTTTGATATAAGCTTGTAATACGATCATGTAAATCTCCTCCATTTGTCTTTAAAATTTATTGTTCGAATTTGATCGAACTAAATGTACCATGTAATCAAAATCAGGTAAAGGAAAAACCCTCAAATAGTAAAATTGTCATTCTAATTGTTGTGTGATACATTTGTGTCATGAACATTCCAAACCATCCAGAAACAGAAACATTGCAGCTGACAAAGGTTCTTCACGCACTGAGTGATCCGCTTCGTTTAGAGCTGGTGAAGCAATTGGCCGAAGCAAAAGAGAAAACGTGCAGCACCTGTGCTGATGTACAGGTTGCAAAGTCGACCTTGTCCCACCATTTTAAAGTATTAAGAGAATCGGGCATCGCTCAAGTACGCATAGAAGGAAAGCGCCGTTATTATTCGCTTCGCACAGAAGATCTTGAAAGGGCATTTCCGGGCCTGCTTGAAGCAGTGCTGAACGTGGACCAGGAGCGCTGGTAAATCAATCCCCTGAACCGGGGATTTTTTTATGTCCATCAACAGCGCGGCGAAGTCTTTGCACACCTTCCTGAATGTCCTCTTCCCTCAGCCGTGCAAAGCCGATAATAAGCGCGGGCTTGTCCGGCTGCGGACGGCTTTCTTTTAAGCGAAACCGGCTCATCCCAAAGATTTCAAGCTGCTGGGCGGCGGCATGCGCGAGTATCTCTTGTTCCGTGCGGCAGGTATAAAATTCGGTGACGAAATGCAGTCCCGCATTTGCCCCTTTTACCGTAATCTCCCCTCCAAACTCTGATTCTAATGCGCGGATGAGGCGTTCTCTCTTTTCTTTATAATGCTGCTTCATTTTTTTAATATGCTTCTGATATTCTCCGGACTCGATAAATTCCTGCAGGGCGAGCTGTGTGAGCGACGAGCAGGTCTGCAGGTCATAGCCCCGCTTTTTGTATACCCGTAACAGCTTCGGCGGCAGCACCATGTAGCTGATCCGCAATCCGGGGAGAAGTGATTTTGAAAAGGTGCCCATATAGATGACGTTTTGAAATCGGTCGAGGCTTTGGAGCGCCGGGATACTGTCTACATCATATTTAAATTCGCTGTCATAATCATCCTCAATAATATAGCGGCTCGGCTGCTCCGCTGCCCAGTTCAGCAGCTGAATTCTCCGGGATACAGGCATAATTGTTCCGGCCGGGAATTGATGTGAAGGGGTAGTGATTAATACATCAGGCTTCTGTCTGATGATTTCAGAAATGGAGATCCCTTTTTCATCAAGCATAATCGTCTTCACCTGTTTTCCGGCATGTTGCAAAAGCTGGTACATTCGCCTGTAGCCAGGCTCTTCCATCGCATACACCGCGTCCTGAGGCAAAAGCTCAGTCAGCAGCTGCATCAGCACCTGGGTGCCCGCCCCGATGACGATTTGTTCCGGCCGGCATTTCACACCCCGCGTCAGAGAGATCAGCCTTGTAATGGCGGCTCTTACCTCATATATGCCTTGCGGATGAGACATGTCGCCGAGCGTGCGGTGTGAGCGGGCAGCCGCTTTTTGCTCACAGCGAAACCAGCTTTTCATTGGAAAATGATCTGTATCGGCACTCATATGTGAAAAAGATATCCAATCGGTTTGATCGATATGAACCTCTTTCAGATCATCCGGCAGTGAAGATGAGGGCTGTTCCTCAGAGGAGAATGTGTCCAGCTGTTCCACGAAAAAACCCTTTCTTTCTTCAGCGTACAAATACCCTTCGGCGAGCAGCTGCTGATAGGCTGAATTCACAGAGTTTACGCTGACCTTCAGCTTTTCAGCCAGCTCTCGTTTGGAGGGAACCTTCGAGTGGGGCAGCAGATTACGGCTGAGGATTTCGTTTTTCAGCTTTTGATAAATCTGCTGATAGATATAATCCGCTTTTTCTGAGCGATCGAGAGTGATTGTGATGTCCATTGTGGTGTCTCCTTCTGGTACCATCAAAAAGTTATAATTGGTACTTTTCATCATACCAAAAAGAAGTCAGAATGGTAAGAAAATAATGACAGTGGGGGAATTCACATGAGTCAAACAACGGCATCAACTTTCACTACAGCAGAGTGGCAGCAAAAACGGGACCAATTTGTCTCAAAAGGTGTGAGCAACGGAAACCGCAGCCTGGCGGTAAAAGGAGAGGGAGCAGAGCTGTATGATTTGGACGGCCGGAGATTTATTGATTTTGCGGGTGCTATTGGAACTTTAAACGTCGGACACTCGCATCCGAAGGTGGTAGAAGCTGTGAAGCGGCAGGCGGAGGAGCTGATCCATCCGGGCTTTAACGTCATGATGTATCCGTCTTATATTGAATTAGCTGAAAAGCTTTGCGGCATTGCGCCGGGCACTCATGAGAAAAAAGCGATTTTCCTCAATTCCGGAGCGGAAGCGGTGGAAAACGCTGTGAAAATCGCCAGAAAGTATACCAAGCGCCAAGGCGTTGTCTCGTTTACACGCGGGTTCCACGGACGCACGAATATGACAATGAGCATGACAAGCAAGGTAAAGCCGTACAAATTCGGTTTCGGCCCATTTGCATCAGAGGTATACCAGGCGCCGTTTCCGTATTATTATCAGAAGCCTGCCGGACTGAGTGATGATGCATATGACGATATGGTCATTCAAGCGTTCAATGACTTCTTTATCGCAGCAGTTGCTCCTGAAACGGTAGCGTGTGTTGTGATGGAGCCGGTGCAGGGAGAAGGCGGATTCATTATTCCTTCTAAACGGTTTGTGCAGCACGTCGCTTCCTTCTGTAAAGAACACGGCATCGTCTTTGTAGCCGATGAAATTCAAACCGGATTTGCCAGAACGGGCACTTATTTCGCGATCGAGCACTTTGATGTCGTGCCAGACCTGATCACGGTTTCGAAATCTCTTGCGGCTGGGCTGCCGTTAAGCGGTGTGATCGGACGCGCGGAAATGCTTGATGCGGCGGCGCCCGGAGAGCTCGGCGGCACGTATGCGGGAAGTCCCCTTGGGTGCGCGGCGGCATTGGCTGTTTTGGACATTATTGAAGAAGAAGGCCTGAATGAACGTTCTGAGGAAATCGGCAGGATCATTGAAGAAAAAGCGCTTGAATGGCAAACAGAATACCCGTTTATCGGTGACATCCGCAGACTTGGGGCGATGGCAGCCATCGAGATCGTGAAAGACCCTGAAACACGTGAACCTGATAAAGCGAAAGCGGCAGCCATCGCAGCGTACGCGAATCAAAACGGATTGCTGCTGCTGACAGCCGGAATCAACGGCAATATCATCCGCTTCCTGACGCCGCTGGTTATTTCAGATGACCTTCTGAATGAAGGGCTCCACATTGTGGAAGCAGGTCTGCGAGCTTAATCATTGGAAAGACCGCACACGGGTCTGCTATCATTTTAAGTAAATCCAAGAATAGAAAGGAATGTTCAATATGCCAGATCAATTAACGGTCTACAACCCGGCTACAGGCGAGGCGATCAAAACGATTCCTCAGCAATCAGCCAAAGAAGTAGAAGAAGCCATTGAACGTTCACATCAAGCGTTTAAATCATGGTCTAAAACATCAGCGAACGAAAGAGCGTCTCTTTTGAAAAAGTGGTATGAGCTAATCGTTGAACATAAAGAAGAACTTGCAGATTTAATTACGAAGGAAAACGGAAAACCGTACCAGGAAGCTGTCGGAGAGGTGCTGTACGGCGCCGGTTATATCGAATGGTTCGCAGAGGAAGCGAAGCGTGTATACGGAAGAACCGTTCCGGCTCCGACAACCGGAAAACGAATTGTCGTGACGCGCCAGGCAGTCGGCCCAGTTGCCGCGATTACGCCTTGGAATTTCCCAAATGCGATGATTACACGTAAAGCGGCGCCTGCTCTTGCTGCCGGCTGTACGTTTATTATCAAGCCGGCGCCTGATACACCGCTGTCAGCCTATGAACTTGCACGCCTCGCATACGAAGCAGGTATTCCAAAAGACGTGCTTCAGGTTGTCATCGGTGATGGCGAGGAGATCGGAAATGTTTTTACAAGCAGTTCGAAAATCCGCAAAATCACCTTTACAGGATCAACACCTGTAGGGAAAATCCTGATGAAAAACAGCGCCGATACTGTGAAACACGTATCCATGGAGCTCGGCGGACATGCCCCGCTGATTGTGGATGAAGATGCAAACATTGATCTTGCTGTTGAACAGGCAATGGTGTCTAAATACCGAAACGCGGGTCAGACTTGCGTATGCGCCAACCGGCTCATCGTCCATGAATCCATCAAAGATGAATTTGCTGCGAAACTGAGCGAGCAAGTATCGAAGCTGAAGGTAGGAAATGGACTTGAGGAAGGCGTAAACGTCGGTCCGATTATCAACAAAAGGGGCTTTGAAAAAATCGTCAGCCAAATTGATGATGCGGTTGAAAAAGGAGCGAAGGTTGTCGCTGGGGGCACTTATGAACGAAACGATGATAAAGGCTGCTACTTTGTCAATCCGACAGTGCTCGCTGACGTCGATACGTCCATGAATATTATGCACGAGGAAACATTCGGCCCTGTTGCGCCAATCGTCACTTTTACAGATATTGATGAAGCAATTGAGCTTGCCAACGATACACCGTACGGCTTGGCTGCTTACTTCTTCACAGAAAATTACCGCCGCGGCATTTATATTTCCGAGAACCTTGAGTACGGAATTATCGGCTGGAATGACGGAGGACCGTCCGCGGTTCAAGCTCCTTTCGGCGGAATGAAAGAAAGCGGAATCGGCCGTGAAGGCGGTTCAGAAGGTATCGAACCATACCTTGAAACAAAATATATGTCCATCGGTTTATAAACGAAACGATATGCTCCTGAAGAGCTGCCGGAAGATCCGGCAGCTCTTTTTTTGTTTCAGCGAATAAACATATCAATTCCAGCCAAAATAACAGCAAATACATTTTGAAAGAAGGTTCCCCAACAATGGATTTATTTTTGGCTCTTCTCCCGGCTTTGTTTTGGGGGAGCATTGTTCTCTTCAATGTTAAATTAGGCGGCGGGCCGTACAGCCAAACACTGGGAACGACGATCGGGGCGTTAATTGTTTCTATCGTTATTTATTTGTTTGTCCAACCCGTCTTGTCCATGCGCATTTTTATCGTTGGAATTATATCCGGCTTATTTTGGTCACTTGGGCAGAGCAACCAGCTCAAAAGCATTCAGTTAATGGGTGTGTCCAAAACGATGCCGATTTCCACAGGGATGCAGCTTGTTTCCACCTCACTGTTCGGCGTCATTGTTTTCCGAGAGTGGTCAACACCGATTTCGATTACACTTGGAGTCCTCGCTCTTATCTTTATTATTGTCGGTATCGTTCTTACGTCATTAGAAGATAAGAAAGACAAAAAAGATGGAGAGCCGAGCAACTTAAAAAAGGGCATTTTAATCCTTCTGGTCTCGACATTGGGTTATTTGATTTATGTCGTTGTCGCAAGATTATTTAATGTATCTGGATGGTCCGCCCTGTTGCCGCAGGCGATCGGGATGGTTATTGGAGGGGTCATTTTAACCTATAAGCACAAGCCCTTCAATAAGTATGCCATCCGAAATATTCTCCCGGGCTTAATCTGGGCAGGGGGAAATATGTTTTTGTTTATTTCTCAGCCGAAAGTCGGCGTTGCCACAAGCTTTTCTCTCTCTCAAATGGGAATTGTCATCTCGACGCTTGGCGGTATTTTCATCCTGCGTGAAAAGAAATCAAAACGCCAGCTGATTGCGATTGCGATCGGGATTGCACTGATTATTGCGGCTGCCGTATTTTTAGGGATCGCCAAAACGAATTCATAACGGTTAAGGAGGATGAATATGTATCCGGATTTAAAAGGAAAAGTCGTCGCTATCACAGGAGCTGCTTCAGGATTAGGAAAGGCAATGGCCATTCGCTTCGGCAAGGAGCAGGCGAAAGTGGTCATCAACTATTACAGTAATAAACAGGATCCAAACGAGGTAAAAGAAGAGGTCATCAAGGCGGGCGGTGAAGCCATTGTCGTCCAAGGAGACGTAACGAAAGAGGAAGATGTAAAAAACATCGTTCAAACAGCGATTAAAGAGTTCGGCACACTCGATATTATGATTAATAATGCCGGTCTTGAAAATCCCGTGCCGTCTCATGAAATGCCGCTCAAGGATTGGGAAAAAGTCATCAGCACGAACTTAACGGGCGCCTTTTTAGGATGCCGTGAAGCGATTAAATATTTTGTTGAAAACGATATAAAAGGAAATGTCATTAATATGTCGAGCGTACATGAAGTGATTCCGTGGCCATTATTTGTTCACTATGCGGCAAGTAAAGGCGGAATCAAGCTGATGACGGAAACATTGGCGCTGGAATATGCGCCGAAAGGCATTCGTGTCAACAATATCGGGCCAGGCGCGATCAACACGCCAATCAATGCTGAAAAATTTGCTGATCCTAAGCAGAGAGCAGATGTAGAAAGCATGATTCCGATGGGATATATCGGTGAACCGGAGGAAATTGCGGCAGTGGCAGCATGGCTTGCTTCGAAGGAAGCCAGCTACGTCACAGGCATTACGTTATTCGCGGACGGCGGTATGACACAATACCCTTCCTTCCAGGCAGGACGCGGATAAATCAAAAAAAAGCGACCCAGAACTCATCTGGATCGCTTTTTGTTTAGTCGCGCTTTTTCTTTACTAGAGCTGCAACAGATAAAATAATGGCTGCCGCAGACAGCACAATCGCTGTGATATCAAGAGCCGATGAACCTGAGTCTGCAGAAGCAGAATCATCTTTCGTTTGAGTGGCGCCATGCTCATCTGTTACTTCTTTGGCTGCGGTGATTTTTGTAATGGCATGAGGCGTATCCGCATCTTCATCGCCTGTCCATTCAACTATGCTGCCGTCTTTGTAATATTGATAGGCATCCCAAGCGGCTTCCTCCGCTTTATCAGGGTTTTTGGCAACAAAGGTAAATCGCTGGAACTGGCCTTCCTGAATGCCTCCGTCAGTGGCTTCCCACGTTACGGACACTGATTTGTCGTCGTGTTTGGCAGTAGACACCTTCCAGCCCGGAACCGGTTCGTATTGCTGGAACTCAACATTCTTTGGCATTTTTAAAACAACCTTTGTTGTCGGCTGATTTTTTTCGGAAGGAACCTTCATTGTGTAGGTCTCCCATGAGCCTGCGGCGGATTCAGCCGGTTTTACAGACACGTGCGCGCTGGCAGGCGCCGTAAAGAATAAAAGAGAGCCGATAACAGCTGGACATAGTGTGAATGCGATTTTTTTCAACAACTCAAACACTCCTTTAATTTGTCTTTGTAAACATGATATTGATTTCGTTAAAGTCGCCGGTCAGTCCGTGGACTTTGATCTTCCAGTTTCCCTTTTCATTAATGGACAGGTTTTCAGTCTGGAAGATGCCATCTGTTTTTTCCTTCAATTGAAACGTGCTTTTGTTTTTATTGCCTGACAGTCCCGTTTTATAAACGGTCAAGGTGATTTGCTGAATGTTTTTTACTGGGTCTCTGTTATGATCGGTAACCCTGAGTTCAAACACGTTTTTGCCGGGCTGGTTCGGGCTGATGCTGAGAGAAACATTTTGCCCGTTTTCAATCGCTTTCGTTTGATAAAACGGTTCGGGTGCAGGCTCAGGCGGACTTGGCAGACTTGTAAATACGGCAGCTGTGATCAGGACAGCGATGCCGATTGCCCATTCCGCTTTTAGCGTGCGGGTGATTTTGGACCCCTGCCGTTTTCTGGTGAGCAGAAAATGAATACTGCCCAGAATCAGCATCAAAACAAACAGTCCGCTTTTGACTAACAAGGCTTGGCCATACGCCGTATGGAACAGTGAATCCATTGACCGAATGATGAAAAATCCATTGAGCAAGCCCGAGAACAAAATGACACCGACTGCTGTGAGCGCCCATGGAGAGAACCGTTTCACCGTCTCCCAAGCAAGCGTTTTGTCCGGCTGTCTCCACTCCTGTGACAGCAGTAAAACGATGGCCGCTATTCCGCCGATCCAGATGGAGGCGGCCGATAAATGAAGGAAATCCATCAGGATACCGACTGTCTTTTCTTCAACAACAGCGGCATGTCCGGTAAACGCTTTGGCAAGCAGGAGACCGAAAAAGAAAATGAGCGGCGCTGTCCAATATGCGAAGGACGCAAAACGCTTTTTGCGTAACACTGGGACGGCAGACAGGACAAGCAGTACATACAGCACGGCCTGAATCATCCAAATTGTGCCTCCCGCGGTTTCAAACAGCGTCTCCTTCATGTACTCCGGCTGAAAGGCATTGCTCCAGCCGCCGCCTGCATTCGCTTTTGTCTGTATCGGAAGCTGAAGCAGGAGCGCCAGCCCCAGCACAGTGACTGAGATGACAAGCAAACGCTTCGTCCGTTTGGCGAGTTTTTTTCCGTCCCCTTTATACCAGAAGAGATGGAAGAAAACGGTCCCGATAAACAGAGAAAAGGCTGTATACAGAATGGCGCGGTCTGCTGCTGTTCCCGGATTCAGGGCTGAGCCTGATGTTTTCTGGCTGCTGAACCCTCCATCCGCTTTTCCGATGCTGAACGGGATGACGCCTGAAACAGGGTGCCCGTCTGCCGAAACGGCATTCCATTCCGCTCTGTACACGTCATGAGGCAGATTCTTTTTCAGCTTCACGGTCATGATGTGATTGTTGTCTTTTTTGATTTCTGTTTTGTCCGTATCCACCCGGTCGCCGTCTGAATTATAGACTTTAATGTAGTGAAAGCCCTCTTCAACCGGTTCATTAAATTCAATTTCCACCTGTGCGGGAGCGCTTTTTAATTCACTGTTTTCTCCGGGCGAAGATTTGACAATATAGGCGTGAGCAAAGCTTGTTTTCGGCAGGAAAACAAGAAAAAGCAGAAGTATGATCCACCATCTGTTTCGTTGCATTACTCAGACACCACCTTCCGCTAATTATATTGTGTTATTTCTTGGTGCAGGTGCAGCGCTTTTTTCTGTCTCTCAGCATGTCTTCCAGCGCTTGATCGAAGGTGCGGACGGCTCCGCCAAAGCCTTTTTGAAAACGTTCAGCATGGTCAAGAGTCGCAAACGGTATGGCCTGCGGCTGGCAGCAGTGCAGATTTAATTCAGCGTTTACAACAAAATAAGCAGAAGCGGCACTGACCGTAGTTTGTAACAGAAAGTCTTTGCAAATCAAATGAGAAACCTCTTCCGTTTTATCTGCATACCGCAAAAACGCGCAATGTGCGCAGCACAGCTGTTCAATGTCTTGTGTCACCGTGATCAGCTGGACCGAATAAGCCTGATTGGCCGGCTTTAGGCAATAGCTGCACATGTGATCAGCCTGAGGCGCACGGACTGGGAGCGTGATGCCGCCGGCCGTTTTTATCACCTGGTTTGATTGGACAAGCTGATTCACATCTCTGTATACTGTCATTTCTGACACACCGAACCGTTGACTGATATCAGAAATTCTGAGCGCGCCTTCTTTTTTCAGCCACTCAAGTATGTGCTGCTGTCTATTAATCGGAAGCATTCATACATCCCCTTCAATAAGATCTTCTTAAGCGTAGAGGATTTCAAAGACCGAGACAAGTATGCTGATGATAAAAAATGTGAAAATGTGTTGAACAGTAACAAAACGAAACAGAATGGTCTCTGGTATAATGGACATATGAATGGAGAGTGAAAATACCATATGAAAGAAACAGTATGCCCGAACTGCGGCAAACCTTTGACAGGCGACATGGTCAGATCGTCAAATGTCCCGTGCCAATTTCGCTGCGGTCACTGCCGGGAACGGCTTTACGAATATAAAGTATCAGCTCCGATTATGATTGTGTCTTTGGCACTCATCGTGCTGCTTATTTATCTTTTGATGCTCCTTCGCAATGCGACAGGCTCAATGATTCCGGCCGTTCAGCATGTGCCGATGGCAGTTTTTGCGCTTGTGTGCGCCTATCCTGTATTTATTGTGAGTGAACGGATGATCGCGAAGTATGTGATTCAAAACGGCAAGATTATTTATAGAGGAAAGAGAAAAGGCTCCTAAAACAGGAGCCTTTTTATTTTTAAAAAATTGTCACACCCATGTGCCAAAGTCCTCTTTACTTTCAATTGTTCACACACTGTAAGCGTTTTAATATAGAGTCAAAGGGAAGCATTATTCTCTGACATTATCATTCTTTTAGCGACAAACAAAACAGGGAGGGTTTATATATGCAGCAAGAACAGCAGCAAGGCGGCATGAAAGTGAAAGTTCAGCGCTTTGGCAGTTATTTAAGCGGGATGATCATGCCGAATATCGGCGCGTTTATCGCGTGGGGCATCATTACCGCTTTGTTTATTCCGGCGGGATGGTTTCCGAATGAGCAGCTGAATACGCTGGTCAGCCCGATGATTACGTATTTACTGCCGCTTTTGATAGCGTATACAGGCGGAAAAATGATTTACGACCACCGCGGCGGAGTCGTCGGTGCGACGGCGGCAATCGGGGTAATTGTCGGGTCGGATATTCCGATGTTTCTAGGCGCGATGATAATGGGGCCGCTGGGCGGATATCTCATTAAGCAAACTGATAAATTATTCAAGGACAAAGTAAAACAAGGCTTTGAGATGCTGATTAACAACTTTACGGCAGGAATTGTCGGCGCGGCTTTAACGATTCTCGCGTTTTATGCGATCGGCCCAGTCGTTCTGACGTTAAATAAATTACTGGCAGCCGGTGTAGAGGTCATTGTACACGCTAACTTACTGCCTGTTGCAAGCGTTTTCGTGGAACCGGCGAAGGTCTTGTTCCTAAATAACGCGATCAACCACGGTATCTTAAGCCCGATTGGAATCGAGCAGGCAGCCAATACCGGAAAGTCAATTCTGTTTTTAGTAGAAGCAAACCCTGGACCGGGGCTCGGCATTTTGCTCGCGTATATGTTCTTTGGAAAAGGATCTTCAAAATCAACGGCTCCTGGAGCGGCAATCATTCATTTCTTCGGGGGGATTCACGAAATTTACTTCCCGTACATTTTAATGAAGCCGGCATTGATTCTGGCAGCGATTGCAGGCGGAGCAAGCGGACTCCTAACGTTCTCTATCTTTAACGCCGGTCTAGTTGCAGCATCGTCACCAGGCAGCATTATCGCATTGATGGCCATGACGCCAAGAGGCGGATACTTCGGCGTGCTGGCAGGCGTATTGGTCGCTGCAGCCGTTTCGTTTATCGTGTCAGCTGTGATCCTGAAGTCTTCGAAAGCAAGCGAAGAAGATCTCGCAGCGGCAACAGAAAAAATGCAGTCCATGAAGGGGAAGAAAAGCCAAGCTGCCGCTGCTTTAGAGGCAGAACAAGCAAAAGCTGAGGAAGCGTCTGAGCTGTCTCCTGAAAGCGTCAATAAAATTATTTTCGCATGTGACGCCGGAATGGGCTCAAGCGCGATGGGGGCCTCGATTTTAAGAAACAAAGTCAAAAAAGCAGACCTGGATATCAGTGTGACCAACACGGCGATTAACAATCTGCCGAGCGATGCGGATATTGTCATTACCCACAAAGACTTAACAGATCGAGCAAAGGCAAAGCTGCCAAATGCGACGCACATATCAGTGGAGAACTTCTTAAACAGTCCGAAATATGACGAGCTTATTGAAAAGCTAAAAAAGTAATCTCATAGAAAGAGAGTGATACTCATGCAAGTACTCGCAAAAGAAAACATCAAACTCAATCAAACGGTTGCAACAAAAGAAGAAGCGATCAGATTGGCGGGCCAAACGCTGATTGACAACGGCTACGTGACAGACGATTATATTGAAAAAATGTTTGAACGGGAAGAAACATCTTCTACCTTTATGGGGAATTTTATAGCCATCCCCCACGGCACAGAAGATGCCAAAAGCGAAGTGCTTCACTCAGGGATTTCAATCATTCAAATTCCTGGCGGAGTAGAGTATGGAGAAGGAAACACAGCCAAAGTCGTATTCGGCATTGCCGGAAAAAATAACGAGCATTTAGACATTTTGTCTAACATCGCCATCATCTGCTCAGAAGAAGAAAACATTGAACGCCTGATTTCTGCGAAAAGCGAAGAAGATTTGATCGCGATTTTCAACGAGGTGAACTAGCATGATTGCCTTACATTTCGGTGCGGGAAATATCGGGAGGGGCTTTATCGGTGCGCTGCTTCACCACTCCGGCTATGAAGTGGTGTTTGCGGATGTAAATGACACGATGGTCGGCCTCCTTAATGAAAAACGGGCATACACAGTTGAACTCGCAGAAGAAGGGCGTTCATCAGAGGTGATCGGCCCGGTCAGCGCCATCAACAGCGGCAGCCAGCCGGAGGAGCTGTATCGGCTGATCAATGAGGCGGCGCTCATCACGACGGCTGTCGGCCCGAATGTATTGAAGCTGATTGCCCCGTCTATCGCAGAAGGCTTAAGACGAAGAAGCTCTGCCGACACACTGAATATCATTGCCTGTGAAAATATGATTGGCGGAAGCAGCTTCTTAAAAAAAGAAGTATACAGCCACTTAACAGAGGCGGAGCAGGAGGCTGTCGGCAACACTGTCGGATTCCCGAATTCCGCGGTTGACCGGATCGTGCCGATTCAGCATCATGAAGATCCGCTCAAAGTGTCGGTTGAGCCGTTCTTTGAATGGGTCATCGACGAATCAGGCTTTATAGGGGAAACACCGGCAATAAAAGGGGCGCTGTTTGTTGATGATTTAACGCCGTACATCGAACGAAAGCTGTTTACCGTTAATACCGGCCATGCTGTAACGGCCTATGTCGGCTATCAGCGCGGATTAAAAACGATAAAAGAAGCGATCGATCATCCGGAAATCCGCCGTGTTGTTCACTCAGCGCTGCTTGAAACCGGTGATTATCTCATCAAAACGTATCATTTTAAGCAATCAGAACACGAGCAATATATTAAAAAAATCATCGGCCGCTTTGAAAATGAATTTATCACCGACGATGTAACCCGTGTGGCGAGATCGCCGCTCAGAAAGCTTGGAGAAAATGACAGGCTTGTAGGTCCGGCGAAGAAAATCAAAGAGCCGAATGCGCTGGCTGAAGGCATTGCTGCGGCACTGCGATTCGACTTTGCCGGTGATCCGGAAGCGGTCGAGCTGCAAGCGCTGATCGCGGAAAAAGGATACAGCGGAGTGCTTCACGAGGTGTGCGGTATTCCGTCTCATGAACCGCTGCATGCCACCGTTTTAAAAAAACTGAATCAATAACCGGACCCGTGACTATACGTCACGGGCTTTTTTTACCATCTCGCAATCTAGTATAATAGAAAACGCTTACGATAACAGGGGGAGGAGAATGACGATGAAACAATTCGAGATTGCGGCAATACCGGGAGACGGAGTAGGAAAAGAAGTTGTGGCGGCTGCTGAGAAAGTGCTTCATACAGCAGCTGAGGTTCACGGAGGTTTGTCATTCTCATTTACGTCATTTCCATGGAGCTGTGACTATTATATGGAGCACGGCGAAATGATGCCTGAGAACGGAATACATACGCTCACTCAATTTGAAGCGGTTTTCTTGGGGGCGGTCGGAAATCCGAAACTGGTTCCAGACCATATATCCTTATGGGGGCTGCTGCTGAAGATCCGGAGAGAGCTTGAGCTTTCCATTAATATGAGACCAGCCAAACAAATGGCCGGCATCACGTCGCCGCTGCGGCATCCGAACGATTTTGATCTAGTGGTGATTCGCGAGAACAGTGAAGGTGAATACAGTGAAATCGGCGGACGCATTCACAGGGGTGACGATGAAATCGCCATCCAGAATGCCGTGTTTACGAGAAAAGCGACAGAACGTGTCATGCGCTTTGCCTTCGAATTGGCGAAAAAACGGCGCGGTCATGTGACAAGTGCGACAAAATCCAACGGAATTTATCACGCGATGCCGTTTTGGGATGAAGTCTTTCAGCAGACTGCGGCTGATTACAGCGGAATCGAAACGTCATCCCAGCATATTGATGCGTTGGCCGCTTTTTTTGTGACGCGTCCGGAAACGTTTGATGTCATTGTGGCGAGCAACCTGTTCGGTGATATTTTAACCGACATCAGCTCGAGCCTGATGGGAAGCATTGGCATTGCGCCGTCTGCGAACATTAACCCGTCCGGCAAGTACCCATCCATGTTCGAACCGGTTCATGGCTCAGCTCCGGATATTGCCGGCAAAGGCCTTGCCAACCCAATCGGCCAGATTTGGACAGCGAAGCTGATGCTTGACCATTTCGGAGAGGAAGAACTGGGGGCAAAGATCCTCAATGTGATGGAACGAGTCACGGCTGACGGCATTAAAACACGCGACATTGGCGGACAAAGCACGACGGCTGAGGTCACTGACGAAATTTGTGTGCGTTTAAGAAACTTATAAACATGCAGGCCGGGACGAATGGTTGCCCCGGCCGTTTACAAAAATTTCAACAGATCACTAACCAAGAAGATCCAAATGCTGTATAATGACATGGAATTCTTAGGAAGGTATCAGGTGGAAGAAGTTGAACGCAAAAACGATCACATTAAAGAAAAAATCAAAAACCAAATGGATTGTACTCAGTACTGCATGTATTCTAGCTTTCATTTTCATGATCAGAATGGCGTTTTATATACCCTATCTGGTTGAAGGTTCATCAATGGCTCCGACGCTAAAAGACTCAGAACGAATGTTGGTTGACAAAGCAGCCAAATATACAGGCGGGTTTCATAGAGGCGACATCATCGTGATTCATGACGAAAAGAGCGGCCGTTCATTTATAAAACGGTTAATCGGTTTGCCAGGCGACTCAATTATCATGAAGGATGATCAGCTATACATAAACGGTAAGAAAGTCGACGAACCGTATCTAAAGGAACATAAACAAGAAATGCAAGCGTCAGGGGAAAATCTCACGAGTGATTTTGAAGCTGATGTTCCTGCCGGCAAATATTTTGTAATGGGAGATAACCGTCTCAATTCGGTGGACAGCAGAAATGGAATGGGAATGCCTTCTGATGAAGATATCATTGGTACGGAGTCTCTAGTCTTTTATCCGTTCAGTGAGATAAGAGTAGCAAAATGAATACATACGCAAAAAAGAGATAATGCTTGATGAAATGAAAGAAAGGGTGGAGAACGATGAAACCATATATGCTGCCTCACCGCTACCCATTTTTATTGATTGACGGCGTGACGGAAAGCGAGCCCGGCAAGCATGCAGCTGCTTATAAGCTGGTCAGTGAGAACGACTGGTTTATCACTGACACGCAAACAGAAATGCCGTTTTCACTTGTGATTGAAGCACTTGCGCAAACCGCGGCTTTTACAGGAATTACAGATGAAAACAGCTTGGGCTTATTGTCTTCCGTGAAGAAAGCGGAAAAGCTGGGCGCGGCCATACCCGGTGACCGGCTTGATCTTACGTTTGAAGTCACGCGCAACCGGCGCGGGTTTGTGTTTGGACATGCCAAGGCGTCAGTGGGCGGGCAGCCTGTTGCTGAAGCTGAAATCGGCATCTATATTGAAAAATGAAAAAAACCCTTCACTACGATTTGTGAGGGGTTCTATTATTTCGTATCGTAATCCCGTTCGCTTTGTGAGTCATCTCGTTGCTGCCGCTTCTGTTTTTCATCATTCATGTTTTCCTTCAGCTCTTCATTCGGTATCGGATCGGTCAAGTCATTATGTTCGGGGTTTTCATTAGGGCGGTTCTGCTGTTTTCTCTCTTTCATGTTTTTATCACCTCACCATTTGTTTTCCTCTAATGTCTCCACTTGAAACATGTGAAATGGCTGTTTTGTTCCGCTGGGTATAATGTATTAGAATAGAACCAGAACAACTAAAAGATAAAGAGAGGTACATATATGTCTGTTCAAAGAGAAGATGTGAATATCAAGCTGATTGCTATTGATATGGACGGAACACTGCTGAATGACGAGCAGCTGATTTCAGACGAAAACCGCAACGCGATTCGTGAGGCGGAGGATAAAGGCGTTTACGTGGTCATCAGTACGGGCCGGACGCTGATGACGTGCCGGGAGCTGGCTGAGTCGCTGAAGCTGTCGTCTTTTTTAATCACGGCTAACGGCAGCGAAATCTGGGACTCGAATTTTAATTTAGTGGAACGCAAGCTGCTCCACACGGATCACATCAAAATGATGTGGGATTTGCGGAATAAGCACAACACTAATTTCTGGGCTTCAACTGTTAATAAAGTGTGGAGAGGCGAGTTCCCGGAAAACATCACTGATCATGAATGGCTTAAATTCGGATTTGACATAGAAGATGACGACATCCGAAACGAAGTGCTGGCCGAGCTCAGAAAAAATAAAGAGCTCGAAATCACAAACTCAAGCCCGACAAACATCGAGGTCAACGCGCTCGGCATCAACAAAGCCGCAGCCCTTGCGAAGGTTTCTGAAAAACTCGGCTTTACGATGGAAAATGTCATGGCGATGGGCGACAGCCTGAATGATATCGCGATGATCAAAGAAGCCGGGCTGGGCGTAGCGATGGGCAATGCCCAAGACGTCGTGAAGGAAACGGCTGATTGGATCACTGATACAAATATAGAAGATGGCGTCGCTAAAGCGATACGTCATTGGGTACTATAAGAAAAGAGTCCTGAGATAAGGACTCTTTTCTTTTTTTTATCAGGGAGATTTTCTTCTAGGACCATGGTAGGTTTTCTAACAAAGTTATTTCACAAACTGATATGATTGAATATAATGAAATAAAGTTCAAAAATTCGGAATAGTCGTTCCGAATTTCGGAACAATAAAATACATAGAGCAATCGTTTGCTTGGCAGGAGGGATTCTGTGTTTCAAGTTGATTTAAATTGTGATTTAGGGGAAAGCTTCGGAGCCTATACGATAGGTCTTGATCAAGATATTTTAGCGTTTGTTACTTCAGCGAATGTCGCATGCGGATTTCATGCAGGGGATCCAAGTGTCATGCGGAAAACAGTTGCCCTTGCTGCTGAAAAAGGCGTAAAAATCGGCGCTCACCCGGGACTCCCGGATTTGCTCGGCTTCGGCCGCCGAAATATAGCGATTTCTCCAGAGGAAGCATATGATCTTGTGGTTTATCAAATTGGCGCCTTGTCAGGGTTTTTAAAAGCGGAAGGACTTCACATGCAGCACGTCAAGCCGCACGGCGCTTTGTACAATATGGCCGCAGTCGATCAGAAGCTATCGGACGCCATTGCAAAAGCTGTCTACAAGGTCGATTCAGGACTGATTCTTTTCGGCCTTGCTGAGAGCGAGCTTGTAAAAGCGGGAGAACGGATCGGGCTTCAAACAGCAAGTGAAGTGTTCGCCGACAGAACATACCAAGCGGACGGGACGCTCACGCCGCGCTCCCAGCCGGACGCACTCATTGAAAGCGATGATGCCGCCGTCACTCAGGTGATCAAAATGGTGAAAGAAGGGACGGTCAAATCTCAGCAAGGACATGATGTGTCATTAAAAGCAGATACAGTTTGCATTCACGGAGACGGTGCCCATGCACTGACGTTTGCGCAAAAAATCCGAAAAGAGCTTAAAGCGGCCGGAATCGAAGTGACTGCTATTTCAGCGCAGGAGTAATCAGAAGGAGGAAAATAGATGGAGCAGCAGAAAAAAACAGCAGGAAAAAAAACGGGCAGCTGGTCATTGCTGATGGGGGCCGCCTTCTTAATGGCGACATCAGCAATCGGCCCGGGATTCCTGACACAAACCGCAACATTCACAAACACACTCGCAGCAAGCTTCGGTTTTGTTATTTTAATTTCTATTATTTTGGATATCTTCGCTCAAACCAACGTATGGCGCATCATTGCGGTCTCAGGAAAAAGGGGCCAGGAGATTGCGAATATGGTGCTTCCCGGACTGGGATATTTTATTGCAATTCTCGTCGTGCTTGGCGGACTTGCCTTTAATATCGGGAATATCGGAGGGGCTGGGCTCGGACTTCAAGTCTTGTTCGGCATTACACCAGAAACAGGCGCCTTAATCAGCGCCGTCATCGCCATTCTGATTTTTGTCATCAAGGAAGCAGGAAAAGCGATGGACCGTTTTACGCAAATCGCGGGTTTTGTCATGATTATTTTAACTGTCTTTGTTGCGGTCACCACAGCGCCGCCGGTCGGACAGGCTGTGGCTAACACGTTTGTCCCTGAACATATCAGTATATTTGCAATTGTCACATTAGTCGGCGGAACCGTCGGGGGATATATCACATTTGCCGGCGGACATCGTTTGCTTGATGCAGGGATTAAAGGCAAGGAATCCATCCCCCAGGTGACAAAAAGCTCAGTTATCGGCATTTTAATTACATCCATCATGCGGATCGCCCTTTTCTTAGCTGTGCTCGGCGTTGTTTCAAAAGGCCTGCACATTGACGAAAGCAACCCGGCGGCTTCTGTGTTCCAGCTGGCAGCGGGAAATGTCGGTTATAAAATTTTCGGATTGATCATGTGGTCAGCGGCCATTACGTCTGTTATCGGAGCCGCTTATACATCTGTTTCGTTTTTTAAAACCTTTTCTCCAAAAATTGAAAAGAATTCACGCGGCATTATTATCGGATTTATTGTCGTTTCTACATTAGCCTTCGTTACCATCGGACAACCGGCAAAAATTCTCGTGCTTGTCGGATCTCTGAACGGTTTGATTCTGCCGATTGCGCTTGGAACGCTGCTTATTGCTGCATATAAGAAAAACATTGTCGGTGATTATAAGCATCCGCTTTGGCTGACAGGCTCAGGTGCCCTGGTTGTCATCGTCATGGCGATTATGGGCGTCTACACGTTATTTACACAACTTCCTCAATTGTGGAGCTGATAAGAGTGGATCATTTAAACAAGATGGCGCCAAGAGATGTGCGCGCGTTTATACGAGAGGGGAAAATAAACGGGCCGACTGCCGGAATGTCCGGCGGCTATGCTCAAGCGAACCTTGTGATTTTGAAAAAAGATCTGGCATTTGACTTTCTGCTGTTTTGCCAGCGGAATCCAAAACCCTGTCCGGTGCTGGATGTGACGGAATCCGGTTCGCCTGTGCCGTCGATTGCAGCGCCAGATGCGGATATCAGAACGGATTTTCCAAAATACCGTGTATACAGGCACGGTGTTTTGACAGATGAGGTATCTGATATTACGCCATACTGGGAGGACGATTTTGTCGGCTTTCTGATCGGATGCAGTTTCTCTTTTGAACAAGCGCTGATCAATCATGGAATACCCGTCAGACATATCGACGAGGGGACGAACGTTCCAATGTACAAAACGAATATAGATTGTGTTCCGGCGGGGCCGTTTCATGGACAGATGGTTGTCAGTATGAGACCGGTTCCTGAACGGCTCGCTGTACGCGCCGCACAGGTGACCTCGCGTTTTCCGGCTGTGCACGGAGGACCGATTCATATCGGCAATCCAAAAGCGATCGGCATACAGGATTTGAGCAATCCAGATTTCGGAGATGCCGTTTCTGTTCGTGAAGGCGAGGTTCCTCTATTTTGGGCATGCGGGGTAACTCCGCAAGCTGTGGCTATGAATGTAAAACCTGAAATGGTCATCACACATGCGCCGGGGCATATGCTCATCACAGATATTCGAGACGAGTCGCTTGCGGTGCTGTAACCTCTCGTCCTCCTGATGAACGAGAAATAAACGAGGTGAGAAAGATGACTGAACGATTACAAATCGAACAGCTCGGTGATTCTGCAATGATGATCCGATTTGGAGAAGAAATAAGCGAGCAAGTAAACGGTCTTGTCCATGCCGCTGCCGCTTATATAGAAGAACAGCCGTTTCCGGGATTCATTGAATGTATCCCGGCTTTTACGAGTCTTACCGTATTTTATGATATGTATGAAGTGTATAAGCATTTGCCTCAAGGCATCAGCTCGCCTTTTGAGAAGGTGAAACGCGATGTTCATGAGCGGCTCGGAGAATTAACGGCTGATTATGAAAGCAGCCGCCGCATCGTTGAAATTCCCGTCTGCTATGGCGGTGAATTCGGGCCTGATTTAGAAGAGGTGGCGAAGATCAATCATCTCACACCCGAAGAGGTCATTGAGATTCATACAGGCGGCGAATATGTGGTGTATATGCTGGGCTTTGCACCGGGGTTTCCTTTCTTAGGCGGGATGTCCAAACGCATTGCAGCTCCAAGGAAATCATCGCCAAGACCATCGATTCCCGCCGGTTCAGTCGGAATTGCGGGACTGCAAACAGGCGTTTATCCGATTTCGACACCGGGCGGCTGGCAGCTGATTGGCAAAACGCCGCTGGCTCTATTCCGGCCGCAGGAAAACCCGCCAACGTTATTAAGAGCAGGAGATATTGTTACATTTGTCCGCATCTCAGAGGATGACTATCACGCCTATAAGGAGGAGTCCAATTGAGCATGAAAGTGTTAAAGCCCGGACTGCTCACAACGGTTCAGGATATAGGCAGAACGGGGTATCAAAAATACGGCGTGCTGGCAAGCGGCGCCATGGACACGGTATCGCTTCGAATCGCAAATCTGCTGATCGGAAACAGCGAAAAAGAAGCCGGCCTTGAAATTACGCTGATGGGTCCCGGCCCGTCGCTTTATGTGTCAGAACCAATGCTGATTGCCGTAACAGGAGCGGACTTTACCCTGCGTGTGAATGATGAGGAAGCGCCTCTTTGGAAACCTGTGCTCGTTAAGGGAAACAGCACGGTCACCTTCGGCCCCTGCAAACTCGGCAGCCGCGCTTATTTGGCGACAGCCGGCGGCTTCAATGTACCTGCTGTGATGGAAAGCAAAAGCACGTATGTCAGAGCGGGCATCGGCGGATTTCACGGAAGAGCGCTTCAGAAGGAAGATGAACTGCCGATCGGAGAGATGTCATCTCTTTCGAAAACCATCGTCTCCCGCTTGAGCCAACACCTTGGCCAGCGAGGATTTGCGGCGCCGAACTGGTCAGTCAGCCGATACAGATTTCTGCCGTTAAAAAAGAATCCGGTGATCCGAGTGCTGGAAGGAAAACAATTCTCTTTTTTCACAGAAGAATCGAAAACGCGGTTTTATGAAGAAACGTTTCGTGTCACTCCGCAGTCCGATCGTATGGGCTACAGGCTCAAAGGGGAACCGCTTGAATTGAAGGCGCCGCTTGAGATGGTGTCAGAGGCGGTTACATTTGGGACAGTTCAGGTGCCGCCTGACGGCAATCCGATTATCCTGCTTGCAGACCGGCAGACGACGGGAGGTTATCCGAGGATCGCTCACATCATTTCAGCTGATCTTCCGATTGCCTCGCAAATCATGCCGGGTGAGCACGTCCAATTTGAGCCTGTATCCCTTCAGGAAGCGGAAGCGCTTTTCATTGAACGGGAAGCGCATCTAAAAGAACTGAAAACAAGAATGAAAATGGAATGGCTGACATAACAAAGGGGATGGAATGATGCAGAATAAAAACAAAACCGTAGTGAAATCTATGGCGCTGCTCAATTTGTTTTTGCATGAACCAAGCCTTACTTTAAGCGAACTCGTTTCCCTGTCAGGAATGCCGAAAACCTCTGTTCACCGTATGGTCAGCTCACTGGAAGAAATGGGGTTCCTCAATCGAGACCCATCCGGCGTTTATACGCTTGGACTGGTATTTTTGGAATTCGGACAGCTTGTCGCGGACAGACTCGATATCAGAAAAATAGCCAAGCCTGTGATGGAAGAGCTTTGCCGTGAAGTAGATGAAGCCGTTCATTTGATCATGAGGGACGGAAATGAAGCGATCTACGTGGAGAAGATTGAAGGGACACAAACCGTTCGCCTCTACACTGCAATCGGCCGGCGTTCTCCTCTGTACGCCGGGGCATGTGCCCGGAGCATTTTGTCCTTTCTGCCCCGTGAAGAAATTGAAGCGTACATCAAACAGACAGAGCTCATTCCGATCGGTTCAGGGACCATTACAGATCCGTCAAAGCTTCTTGAGGCCATTGAGGCCTCGGTGCAAAACGGCTATACCGTCAGCTATTCAGAACTCGAAAACTATACGGCCGCTATTGGCGCGCCGATTTTTAACCATCATCACCAGGTGGCGGCCGGCATCAGTATTGCAGGGTTTGAAGCGAGATTTACAGAAGACAGGCTGCCGTACTTAACGGAAAAGGTGAAACAAGCCGCTTTGCAGATTTCCAGAAAAATAGGGTATCCATAAGTAGCCGATCTTTTCTCTGCTGCGTACATTAACGTATCGACGTTCATGAGTGGAGGAAAGATCATGGTGCTTCAGTATACAGCGCTCGGAGATTCTTTAACGACGGGGAGAGGCTCTGGGCTGTTTTCTGCAGGATTTGTCCAGCGCTTCAGAGACATGATGGAAGCCGATCTGAAATCAAAAACAGCCGTATCGGTTTTCGCCAAATCCGGTCTTGATACAGAGGAAATCCTCGGGCTCCTGTCATATCCCTATGTGCAAAAACAAATTCAAGCCGCTGATATGATTACGATCACAGGGTGCGGAAATGATCTCATTGAATCTGTATTATCCTATCAATCTTCTCAGGATGAAACGATTTTCAGCCGTGCGTCCGCGCATTGTCATGAGAATTTTGAAAAGATGATTGCCCAAATCGCCAATATCAAAGGGTCAGATCCATCACCTTACGCCATCCGTGTTTTTAATTTATACAACCCGTTTCCCAGCATTGGCATTGCTGATCAATGGATTGCTTCATTTAATTCGCATTTGAAAACGCTGGCAACAGCACCTCATGTTAAAATCGCTGACGTTTACAGTGTCTTTAAAGGGAAAGAGCAGGAATACCTGTCTTTCGACGGTGTCCATCCGAATAGCAGCGGCTATCAGGCAATGGCCGAAGTGCTCCGAGGAATAGGTTATCGAGAATGATCAGTTTCATAGAAAACGCGCCTGATCACTGGCGCGTTTTTTTATATGAATTCAAATATTAAAAGAAACTTAAATTTCCCCGTCTCATGTTCTATATACAAAAAAAGTGCGCTAGAATAATGGAGGGCAAAGGCAAATATAGGCATAACGCTCAATATTTCGTATATAAGGAAGGATGGTCCTTTTGTTTCGCATTTTTAAAATGTCTTTTGCGGTTATCATTATCATACTGGCGCTTATCGCTTTTAACTATACGGAACACACCTCTGTTATCCAATCTGTCATGCTCGTTTTCCTGGGCGCTGTCATGTTTATTCAGGGGCTTGAAGAACGCAAAAAAGAAAACGACAGCTCAGGAGCATTTAACATCTATACTGCCGTTTTCGTTTGGTCTGTTTCTCTCATCGGTTTTACGCTTTATATGATATAAATCTATGATACATCCAGAAAATGCTCAACCGTCGGGAACGGCGTATAGAACCGATGCAGCAAGGCTTTCCACTCTTTGTACTCGGAAGACCCGCGAAAGCCTTCAGTGTGGTCCTCAAGCGTTTCCCACTCTACGAGCAGCAGGTACTTATGTGTTTCTTCCATACATTTTGATAAAGAATGTGTGATATAGCCCTTCATTCCGGCAATGATCGGCGCCGCCAGCCGGAACGCGTCCTCAAATTCTTGTTCAAGCCCCTCTTTAATATGAAGCATAGCTGCTTCTCTGACCATGTGATCCCTTCTTTCCTCTTTTCAAATAGTTTACAGGAAACGAAAGGAGATTTCTGCAAAAACGATGAACCTTTTCCTTCATTTTCAAAAAAATCTTGCACGTACTAATTCATTTAAGAGAAAATAACAAGTGGAAGGCAGGGGAAAGTCATGTGTAAAAAGTGTATTCTACTATTATTTCTATGTATCGGGCTGATCGGATTAATCGGATGCTCCAAAACAGATTCACCAGAGGACCGAATGGAAGCATTCGTAAAACAGTGGAACGATCAGCAATTCGATGACATGTATCAAAGCCTGACCAAAGATGTAAAAAAAGAAATCTCCAAAAAGGATTTCGTCAGCAGATATAAAACCATCTATGAGCAGGCAGGCGTAAAAAATCTGAAAGTCACTGCGGGAAAAGTGGACGAGGATGATAAAGACAATAAAACGATGAAGCACATCCCATACAAAGTCAGCATGGACACAAATGCGGGCAAAGTCAGCTTTAAAAATACCGCTGTGCTGAAAAAAGAAAAAACAGATGATGAGGAGTCATGGAATATAGATTGGGACCCATCGTTTATTTTCAAGCAGCTGGCTGATGACAAAACCGTTCAAATCGCCAGCATTGAACCGAAACGCGGCCAAATCTACGATAAAAACGGGAAAGGCTTAGCCGTCAACACAGATGTTCCGGAAATCGGAATTATTCCCGGAGAACTTGGCGATAAAAAAGAGAAAGTCATAAAAGAGCTCGCGAAAAAACTGGATGTAACTGAAGATGACATCAACCAGAAGCTGAAACAAAGCTGGGTCAAAGATGATTCATTCGTGCCGGTCAAAAAAGTAAAACCGGACGAAGAAAAGTTAGTGTCTGAAGTGACGTCATTAAAAGGCGTCACAAGAACAAATGTCAGCTCGCGCTATTATCCGTATGGCGAAAAAACAGCTCATCTGACAGGCTACGTTCGCGCGATTACGGCGGAAGAACTGAAGAAAAAGAAAGACGGAACATACAGCGATACGTCAAACATCGGAATCGCAGGTCTTGAAAATGTGTATGAAGATAAGCTCAGAGGCACAACAGGATGGAAAATCTACGTTCCGCAAACCGGCGAAGTCATCGCTGAAACGAAAGCGAAAGACGGTGAGGATTTACATCTCACAATTGATATCAAAACGCAAACAAAGCTTTATGACGAGCTGAAGGATGACAGCGGGGCGGCAGTCGCACTGCAGCCGCAGACAGGTGAAACACTGGCTCTTGTCAGCGCGCCTTCTTACGATCCAAACGGATTTATCTTCGGATGGAGCGATAAAGAATGGAAAAAACTAAACGAAGACAAAAACAATCCGTTTTCGGCGAAATTCAACAAAACATATGCACCAGGATCCACGATTAAACCGATCGCTGCTGCTATCGGCCTGAAAAACGGCACGCTTAAAGCCGCAGAGAAGAAAACTATCAAAGGGAAACAGTGGCAGAAAGATTCAAGCTGGGGCGGCTATTCTGTTACACGAGTGTCTGACAGCTTAGAGCAAGTGGATTTGGAACATGCCCTGATCACGTCAGACAATATTTACTTTGCGCAAAACGCGCTTGATATGGGAGCGGACACCTTTACAAAAGGCATGAAAACATTTGGGTTTGCAGAGGATATTCCATTTGAATTCCCAGTCCAGCAATCGTCAATCGCAAACGACAAGCTTGACTCAGACATTTTGCTTGCGGATACAGGCTACGGACAGGGACAAATGCAGATGTCTCCGCTTCACCTAGCGGCAGCTTACACGCCATTTGTCGATAATGGAGACCTCGTGAAACCGACGCTTATCAAGAAAGACTCACAAACCGCTGATGTCTGGCACAAACAAGTGCTCACAAAAGAAGGAGCCGCCGATATTACAAAAGGGTTGAAAGGCGTAGTCGAAGATGAGCGCGGGTCAGCGTATCAGCCTGTCGTAAAAGGAATCACTGTGGCTGGAAAAACGGGAACAGCCGAGCTGAAAAAATCAAAGGATGATAAAGACGGCACCGAAAATGGCTGGTTCGTCGGCTATGACTATAAAAACAAAGACCTGCTTGTCGCGATGATGATTCAAAATGTTCAAGATCACGGCGGCAGCCACTACGTAGTCGAAAAAGCAAAAAAGCAATTTCAATCGAAATAAAACCTTTTTAACGGGAGTGAAAGGAAAAAGGGCGTCTGAGGCCGAATGATCTAGTAAGGGGCAAAAACCCGGTTTATAAAGAAAAGAGGGATTTTGCATGCAGCGTATTCATTTGGCGGAGGATCTTCAATTTTCAAGAGTGATACACGGGCTTTGGCGTCTGAATGAATGGAACTATTCAGACGCTGAGCTGCTCAGTCTCATTGAGTGGTGTGTCGATCAAGGCATTACCACCTTTGATCATGCGGATATTTACGGGGGCTACACGTGCGAAAAAGGGTTTGGAAATGCTCTTGCTCTTTCACCCGGATTAAGGGAAAACATAGAGCTGGTCACAAAATGCGGCATCGTTCTTGAATCACCTGAACGCCCTGCTCACAGATCGCACCATTATAATACAAGCAAAACACACATTCTCGCGTCTGTTGAACAGTCGCTTTTGAATCTCAGAACGGATTATATCGATGTGCTGCTGATTCACAGACCGGACCCGCTCATGGACCCGGAAGGAGTGGCTGAGGCGTTTCATGCGCTGAAAAGCTCCGGGAAGGTCAGATATTTCGGTGTGTCGAACTTTAAAGGCCATCAATATCGGATGCTGGAATCGTATCTGCCTGAAAAGCTTGTCACCAATCAGATTGAGCTTTCCGCATATGAATTAGAAAATATTCAGGACGGCACATTGAACCTGTGTCAGGAAAAACGGATTTCTCCGATGGCCTGGTCGCCGCTTGCAGGCGGTAAAGTATTCGCCGGAAACACGGAAAAAGATCGGCGCATTCGCACGGCGCTTGAAACTGTTCAGGCTGAAATCGGTGCCGCCTCATTGGACGAGGTGATGTACGCATGGCTGTTCACGCATCCGGCCGGCATCATGCCGATTGTCGGAAGCGGAAAACGCGAGCGTATTTCCGCCGCGGTAAACGCCTTGGCGTATAAGCTTGATCAGGATCAGTGGTTCCGTATTTATACAGCCGTACAAGGCCACGATATACCATAAAGAAAAAGCATCAGCATAACGGCTGATGCTTTTTCAATATTGTCACACAGCTTAGTGCCAAATTCCCATTTATAAGTGATTGAATCCTGTTTGAAAGCGTTTTATATTAATATAGAAACCCTCTTTTTTTCCTCTTCCTATATCTCCATGCGACTTCATCCGCACATCACGAATGTCTGGAGGCCTTTTTATGTATATGACTGCAAGAGAACAAAAGCTTTTAAAGCATTTATTACTACTGAACCGATATGTAACCGTAACGGAGCTGGCTGAGCTGATGGAAGTGAGCACCAGAACCATTCACAGGGAGCTGAAATCAATCAAGCCGCTGATGGAGACTGTGGGGCTCAAGCTCGATAAACAGCCCGGCAAAGGCTTGAAGGCGGTAGGAAGTCCCGAAGATAAACAAAAGCTGCTCACCGAGCTGTCACATGAACAGCATGAATACAGCGCCGACGAACGAAAACTGCTGATTCTCTGTTCGCTATTAGAGTCCCAAGAACCGGTGAAGCTGTACACGCTCGCTCATGATCTGCAGGTCACCAATGCTACGGTCAGCTACGATTTAGATGAGCTGGAGAAATGGATTTCTCCGTTCGGGTTAACACTGATCCGAAAAAGAGGCTTTGGCATCCAGCTGATGGGGCCGGAGAACGCGAAACGAAAAATTGTCGGCAATCTGATTGTGAACCGCCTCGATATCCAAATGTTTTTGGAAGCGGTTGAATTAAACATTAAAGGAAAAGCTGATTCCACCGAGAAGATGTTCGGGGTTGTCAGCAAAGGCGAGCTGTTAAAAATGGAGCGGATTTTATTCCAGCTGAAAGAAAAAATCGCATTTTCTCTATCTGACAGCTCCTATATAGCGCTTGTCGTTCATCTGACGTTTGCGATCGAACGCATTAAACTGGGCGAGACGATCAGCATGGAAGAGAGCGAGCATGATGAACTCAAGAGTGCAAAAGAATACAGCTCCGCTCTGGAAATCGCGGGCGAGCTTGAACGTGCTTTCGGCGTAACGATCCCGGAAGCGGAGGTCGGCTATATTACGATCCATCTGCGAAGCGCCAACCGCAAATACAAAACAGAATACAGAGCGCAGGAAATAGAGCTTGAAACAGCCTTGCAAACAAAACGGCTGATCGCTTTTATTTCAGAAAAAATCAGAATGGATCTGACGAAAAACTACTCTTTATATGAAGGTTTGATTGCCCATTTGGAGCCGGCCATCAGCCGCATGAAAGAAAACATCGACATCTATAATCCAATGAAGGAACAGATCAAGCGCGATTATTTTCTGCTGTATATGGCGATAGAAGAGGGCGTGGAAAAATTTTTCCCGGACATGTCCTTTTCTGATGATGAAATCGCCTTTATCGTTCTTCACTTCGGTTCAGCGCTTGAAATCAAAAAAGAAGAAGCAAAAGTGAAAGCGCTTGTTGTCTGCTCAAGTGGAATCGGTTCTTCGAAAATGCTTGCTTCGAGATTGAAGAAAGAGCTGCCTGAAATTGAATCGTTTGATATGTCATCACTGATCGAACTGAAGGACCGCGACACTCATGCCTATGATATGATTGTGTCCACTGTGCCGATCCCTTATCAAAACATCGACTATATTATGGTCAGCCCGCTTTTAAATGAGGAAGACGCAAACCAGGTAAAGCAGTATATCAAGCGGAAAATCCCGCTCATTCTTGAGAAAAAAAGAAGCCCGAAGGAAGAGACGCGGCAAGCCCACATCCCTGACATGCTGGCAGCGGCGGAAAGCGTGGGACGATACATGGCGGTGATTCAAGACGTCTTGCGCCATTTTTCACTCACTGAAATGAAAACAAAGCCGGATCACGGCATGCTGCTGTTTGAGCTTTTTCAACAGCTGAAAAAGGATGGCCTCATCCGAGATCCGAAAAAAGCGGCGGATTGCCTTGCAGAACGCGAAAAACAAGGGGGATTGGGCATACCGGGTACAAACATGGCGCTTTATCATCTCAAAAATGATCATATCGTCCTGCCTTTTTTCAAAATGTATGACCTCAGCACATCTTTTGAAGTTAATGGCATGGACGGAAATACCCTCGATATGACAAGAATTCTCGTCATGATGGCGCCGGCCACATTATCAGCTGAAGGCTCAGAGATTTTGAGTGCGATCAGCTCTGCCATTATTGAAAGCGGAGAAAGCATGGCGGGCTTTCAGGAGGAAGGGGAACGAGAACTGTATCAGCGTTTAAACCGCATCTTTTTCACATGGATGAAAGAAAAAAACATCCCGTAATCACCTATTTCACACGCCAAAAAAAGGCGTGTGTTTTTGTATGGATGCAGCACAAAATAAAAAAATGCGGGACTATTTTATCATTCTGTAATGGAATAATTCCAAAATGAAATAGTTTTACAAGTTATCTTTTTTGGGTTAAAATGGGTGAGGTAAGGAAGGTAATCTAACAAATTATTGAAGATTCAAGAGAATATAGGAGATGACAATATGGAAACATTACAGCATCTGATTCTGCATGACATGCCGAATAGCGAAGAAATAGAAGCTGTAAAAAGCGGAGCCCACACACTGACATATGCAGCATATCACAAACGGATCAATCAGCTGGCGAATGCTCTGCTTCAAAAAGGAATTCAAAAAGGCGACCGTGTGGCATTGCTTTGCAAAAATGGCCACCCCGCATCAACCATTATGTTTGCCGCACTTGAAATCGGGGCCGTTGTAGTGCCCGTCAGCTGGCAGCTGAAACCATACGAGATGACAGGCATTTTAAAAGCAAGTGAACCGAAAGCATTGTTTTACGGAACGGAATTTAAAGAGATAATGGATGAAGTGCTGCCTGAGCTGTCTTCTGTGCGTTTGATCATGGAAACAGGAACAGCGTATGAGACGTCTCCAGTGTTTGAAGCGCTTTTTGCAGGACCTGATCATTTACCAAAAGCAGAAACGGTTTCTCCGGATGATACAGCGCTTCTGATGTTTACGTCAGGGACAACAGGAAACCCGAAAAGATGCATGATCACCCATGGCGGTATATATAATTACGTATCAAAGTCAAATAGCTCAAGCGCACGAATGAAAAATCTGCGTTTTCTTGCGTGCCACCCGATTTATCATACAAGCGCGCTTATTTGTATCATGCTTGGAACGTTTGCGGGAACCACGTTTATTTTTACAAAGGATCAAGATCCCGTTCGTATGCTGAAGGTCATTGAAGAAGAAAAAATTCAAACCATTATGGCCCTTCCTGTGTTTTACACATATTTGCTTGAGGCGTGGGAAGAACATCAAACCGATCTGTCCTCGCTCATCATTTTGATGACAGGCGGAACAAAAGTGCCTAGCAGCCTGATTCAGCGGTATCTTGATATCGGCATCCAGCTCGCTCACGGTTACGGAAGCACAGAAGCTTGGGGAATCAGCACATGGGTTCCTGAAATGGGAATGGATAAAGCGGCATCTGCCGGTAAACCCGTTGCTGATGTTCAAGTCAAGGTAGAAGATCCTGAGACGAGAGAAGAGCTGCCGCAAGGTGAAATCGGAGAAATCGTGGTGCACAGCCCATTCTTATTTAAAGGCTATGAGGAAAACCCTGAAGCGACAGCAAAAGTGCTGCAAAACGGCTGGTTCAGAACCGGAGATTCAGGCTACGTGGATGAGGACGGCTTTATCTTCATCACCGGACGCTACAAGGATGTCATTATTTACGGAGGCGACAATGTCTATCCTGATCAGGTTGAAGAAGTCATCCAGCAGATCCCGGGCATCCTTGAAACAGCAGTGGTCGGGATACCAGACCCGCTGTACGGAGAAAAACCAAAAGCCTTTATCGTCACTAACGGCACTCAGGAAATAACAGAAGCGGATGTCATTGCATTCTGTAAAGAACGCTTGTCCGCTTACAAAATTCCTGAAATCGAATTCGTAAAGGAACTTCCGAAAAATAATCTCGGCAAAGTGAAAAAAGATGTCTTGCGCAAGCAAGCCGTACATTCATAAAAGAAAAGCCCGTCATTTATGTGACGGGCTTTTTTGCGGTTGCGCAGACTGAAAGCTCAGGTTTAATGTCTTTATATTGGATATCAATGTCTTTGAAGCCTGCCGCTTTCAGGTCAGCAAGCATCTGTTTTCCGAACGATTCAGTTTTCTCGGGACCGGCATCTGCTTCCCGGGGCTGCATCGTAATAGCTGCTTTGCCGCCGGATTTTAATGCTTGAAAAATCTGTTTGATGCCTTCTTGCTGGTCTTTCCAAATCGTGTAGTTGTTAACGGAAATGACTTTATCGTAATACGCGGCGGGGAGGGGGAACGTTTCAATGCTGCCCTGTATCAGGCGAACACGGTCTGTTTTTAATCTGTGTGCAGCCAGCTTCAGCATAGCCTCTGATACATCAATCCCATGGATATGCACACTCTTTTCGCGTTTCAGCATCTGCTTCATGCAGTATCCCGGTCCAAAACCGACTTCTAGAATGCGGTCTCCGCGTGTTAAGCCAAGCTGATCTATTGTCCACTGATTCAGTGTTTTATTTTCAGCAGCCATGATGTATCCGGCAAGTATGCCGAACATCCCCTTCGGTCTGCTGAATTTTTTAGAAAGCATGTTAATCATTCAGCAACCTCCTTTTCACATCATTTTCCTCCTTGCGTTTCATGTGAAACATTTTTCTGATAAAGCATTCCGAAGGTGCTCATCCATGTTTACCCAGAGTATGCACGAGGTACACAACAAATAGACATGAAAAACAAAGGAGGAGAATCATCATGGCAAACTATCCGAAAGAACTGCCGGCACAAACCCAAAATCGCCAGCCGGGAATCGAAAGCGAAATGAATCCAAGTCCGGTATATGAATACGAGCATTATAAAGGTGCGGATAAATTAAAAGGAAAAGTCGCACTCATTACAGGCGGTGACAGCGGAATCGGACGTGCGGTATCTGTCGCTTACGCAAAGGAAGGCGCTGACATCGCCATTGTATATAAGGATGAGCAGGGAGATGCTGAAGATACAAAAAAACGCGTTGAACAAGAAGGCGTGAAATGTCTCTTAATCCCCGGAGATGTAGGCGAAGAGGAGTTCTGTAATGAAGCGGTTGAAAAAACAGTCAATGAGCTCGGCCGTCTGGATATCCTTGTGAACAATGCCGGTGAGCAGCATCCGAAGGAAAGTATCAAAGATATTTCAAGCGAACAGCTTCACCGCACATTCAAAACAAACTTTTATTCACAATTTTATTTGACTAAAAAAGCAATTGATTATATGAAACCAGGCAGCGCGATCATCAATACGACTTCCATCAACCCTTATCGCGGTAATCCGACGCTGATTGATTATACGGCAACGAAAGGCGCGATCAATGCCTTTACAAGAACAATGGCGCAGGCGCTTGTCAAAGACGGTATTCGTGTAAATGCGGTAGCGCCGGGACCAATCTGGACACCGTTAATTCCGTCTACATTCTCAGAAGATACAGTCGCTCAATTTGGGCAAAATACGCCGATGGGCCGTCCGGGTCAGCCTGTTGAGCATGTCGGCTGCTATGTGCTGCTGGCATCAGATGAATCATCCTATATGACAGGACAAACGCTGCATGTAAATGGCGGAGACTTTGTGACGACGTAAGAGGGAGTGAGGAAATGAGCATCACGAAAGAAGAAGTAAACAGCTACTATCAAAAAGCCGGTATTGTCTTAACGGATGATGAAGTAGAACAAATTCAGCTCATGGACTACGGCTTGGGAAAAGAACGAAAATCCGGGCTCCAGCTCTTTGTCTATGTGAATACAGACCGTTATTGTTCAAAGGAACTGGTGCTGTTTCCGGGACAGACTTGCCCGGAGCATCGCCATCCGCCGGTTGACGGGCAGGAAGGCAAGCAGGAGACCTTCCGCTGCCGCTACGGAAAAGTGTATCTTTATGTTGAAGGAGAAAAAACGCAGCTTCCAAAGGTTCTTCCTCCTCAAGAGGATAGAGAATACTATACAGTCTGGCATGAGATCGAGCTTGAACCCGGCGGGCAATATACAATTCCGCCGAACACGAAGCATTGGTTCCAGGCCGGGGAGGAAGGCGCAGTCGTAACGGAAATGTCTTCGACTAGCACAGACAAACACGATATCTTTACCGACCCTAGAATTTAAGGATGAGGCTTAAAAAGCCCATCCTTTTTTATATTGAAAAAAACGGAAACACCGTTATAATGGGTAAAAAAGGAAAGAGGGCGAGGGAGATGTTCACCTGCAGTGTAAACGGGCACATTACCATCCGGTTATTAGAGCCAAAGGATGCGGATCGGCTGGCAGCGATTATTCATGAGAACCAACAGCGAATCAGTGAATGGCTATTCTGGGCTGAAAATCCAAGTGATGCCGAAACGTACAGGGAAACCCTCATTCCCGATTGGCGGCGTCAGTATGCTGACCTGAACGGAATCGAAGCGGGGATTCTGTATGACGGCAGCTTGTGCGGCATGATTGGCCTGCATAACCTTGACCAAGTGAATAAAAAAGCGGAAATTGGCTATTGGATTGACGGGGAATACGAAGGAAAAGGCATTATCACTGCCGCCTGCCGGGCACTCATCACATATGCTTTTCAGGACCTGGAATTGAATCGGGTTGCCATCTGCGCGGCTGTCGGAAATCACAAAAGCAGAGCGATCCCGGAGCGCCTCGGCTTTCAAGAGGAAAGAACAGCAAGGGAAGGCATATTCATTAAAGGCAAGTTCCACGACCTCGTCTATTACAGTTTGTTAAAGCGTGAATGGGAAGCAGAAAAATAAAGAGCGCATTTTCTTGTTTAAATCGTTCCCGGATGTGGAAAAGTAACAGCGGAGACGTTAAAAAGGAGTGATTCGAGATGAATCAGCAAGATATTAAACAAAAAGTGCTTGATGTTCTAGATCACCATAAAGTAGGTTCGCTCGCAACGGTTCAAAAGGGCAAACCCCATTCCCGCTACATGACTTTCTTCCATGACGGGCTGACGATTTATACACCGACAAGCAAAGAAACTCATAAAGCTGAAGAAATTGAGAATAACCCTAATGTGCACATTTTATTAGGTTATGATTGTGAAGGCTTTGGTGATGCGTATGTCGAAGTCACAGGAAAAGCAAAAATAAACAATTCATCAGAATTGAAAGACAAAATCTGGAGCTCTAAATTGGAGCGCTGGTTCGACGGCAAGGATGACCCGAATCTGGTGATTCTTGAAATCGAACCGGAAGATATCAGGCTAATGAATGCGGGAGAGAAAACACCAGTCTCACTCGAATTATAATAAAAGTTTGTATTTGCAGGGGCGATATGTTATCATGAATAGCTAAGCAAGAAAAATAAGCAAATAAAAAAGAAAGTAAACTTCTTTTTTCTGTTTTGAGAGAGAAGCTTTTACCGCTTCACAAGCAGCAAACCAGCTGCCCTTATTCTTTTCCTTCATAACAAATCGCCCCTAACGATGAGATGGAAAAAAGACTTTTTTGTTTTACAATTCACACCGGCGCGGCTTCGGAGCCGCAGTGACGATTGAGAGGTAGGGCTTTCGTTGTCTTGTGTTCAAGAAATTTCCATGGTGTTTACTTTCCAGAATGATTCTTCGGAACAATGCTACATGAATCGAACCCGCCCGAATCGGCGGATAATATAATCTTTATTTGCGTATAGAAAAGAATAAGACAAACCGCTCGGCGTAAGCCGGCGGTTTTTTATTGTGAAAAAAACAAATCACACATGAAACTTCTCGTTGTTTCCTTCAGTCTTATCACTAGGATGAAACTGGAGGAAAGAATACTGTGCATGTCATTACAACACAAGTCGTTTTTATTTTCTGTTTTTTGTTATTGATTCACTCAATAGAGACCCTTGCCTATGCCACAAGGCTTTCAGGGGCCCGGGTAGGATTTATCGCATCCGCGCTTTCCTTGTTTAATGTCATGGTAATCGTGTCAAGAATGTCGAACATGGTGCAGCAGCCCTTCACGGGGCGCTTAATTGACGATGCCGGAAAAAACGCGCTGGCGCTCGTAGGCGAGCAATTCCGGTTCCTGATCTTTGGCTCGACGGTTGGGACTATTGTGGGCATTATCCTGCTCCCGTCGTTTGTCGCCCTGTTTTCACGTGCGATCATCCACTTGGCGGGCGGGGGCGGCTCCGTTTTACAAGTTTTTCGGAAAGGATTTTCTAAGAATGGATTTAAAAATGCCTGCTCCTATTTGCGTCTGCCGTCTGCTTCGTATTTGAAGGGATTTCACATGCGCTTGATTCCAAAACGGCTGTTTGTCATCAACATGCTGATTACGTCCATTTATACAATTGGCGTGCTCTCCGCATTGTACGCAGGGCTGTTAGCACCCGAGCGAAGCACGACGGCGGTTATGGCATCAGGCTTAATCAACGGAATTGCGACGATGCTGCTGGCCATTTTTGTTGACCCGAAAGTGTCAGTTCTTGCCGATGATGTGGCAAAAGGAAAACGAAGCTACGTTTATTTGAAATGGACCTCTGTGACAATGGTGACGTCAAGGGTGGCGGGCACGCTTCTTGCCCAGCTTATGTTTATCCCTGGCGCATATTATATCGCGTGGCTGACAAAATGGTTTTGATAGCGAAAAGCTGACCTGGTAAAAGGTCAGCTTTTTATTTATTCGGCGATGTTGCCCATAGAGATGGCGATTCGGTTCCAGCTGTTAATCTGATTAATGATGAGGATGAGATCAACATATTCTTTTTCATTATAAAATTTACGCACCTCTTGATAAACATCATCAGGCATACGCTTGTTAGAAATAAAAGTGACATGCTCCGTCAGCAATAATGCTGCTTTTTCTTCAGGTGTATAAAAACTGCACTCTTCCCAAGCGTTTAATCCGTAAATGCGCTGTTCGGTTTCTCCCATTTTTCGGGCATCTTTCGTATGAATGTTAATGCAGTAGGCGCAGCCGTTCAATTGTGATGCTCTTATTTTCATTAGCTCTCTTGTTGTCCGGTTAATGCCTGATGTTTTCGTGTATGCCTCCATATTCATCATGATATGTAACCCATCAGGTGCTATTTGGTCGTAGGGAATCCTCTTCGTCATCATTCCATCTCCTTTCACTGCTGTATCATTATTACATGATGATTGGGTTAAAAAAGAAAACAGCCTGAAGCAGATCCAAGCTGTTTTTCTTAACAGTGCGGCGCACAACATGCCGCTTTATCATTTATTTAAAGTTTCTTAATCCGCGGTCGTACAAAAAGTTTCCAAATGGGACGAATGCGGCGACGAAACCGGCGGCTGACCATTTCAGCGACCATTTCACAGAGAACGTCACATAGGCCAACACAAGCAAATACAAAATAAACAATCCGCCGTGAACAGAACCGACAATTGTTACCGCAAGCGAAAGGCCTGCCCAATATTTGAGCGGCATGGCGACGAAAAGCAGGATTAAGAGTGACATTCCTTCAATAAAACCCATCGTGCGAAGTCTTCCGATCGGCGTTTGCAGCATAAATCGCCCTCCTTGTGGACACGTTTTCATCTATACTATAAACAATCCGGCGGGCATATATGACAAGTTTGAGAAAATGTTCGGAAAACATTCATATTTAAAAAATCTATCTTGGGCCTCAGTCTTGTCATTTACACAAATTCCCGAGATAATGTGAACAAAAATAAAAGAAGGATTTTGATATGAAACTTGACCAAATTGATTTGAATATCATTGCGGAACTGAAAAAAGACAGCCGTTTGTCCATGAGGGAGTTAGGAAGGAAAATTAAGCTGTCCCCGCCATCGGTCACCGAACGGGTGAGACAGCTGGAATCGTTTGGCATCATTAAGCAATATACGCTGGAGGTTGATCAGAAAAAACTTGGCCTTCCGGTTTCCTGTATTGTCGAGGCAACCGTCAAAAACGGGGATTACGATCGATTCAAAAGCTACATTCAAACGCTGCCGAATATTGAATTTTGCTACCGGATTGCGGGAGCGGCCTGCTATATACTGAAAATCAACGCGGAGAGCCTTGAAGCAGTAGAAGCTTTCATCAACAAAACAACGCCTTACGCCCAAACCGTCACTCACGTCATTTTCTCAGAAATTGACACGGAAAACGGGCGCGGTTAGAGAGTGCTTGTTCAAGTCTGTTATAATAAAAGGATGAGCGTGAAAGAAAGAGAAGTGATCAAGCATGTCAAAAACAGTTGTATTAGCTGAAAAACCTTCAGTCGGCCGCGATTTGGCCCGGGTGCTGAAGTGCCATAAAAAAGGGAACGGTTATCTCGAAGGAGATCAATATATTGTCACATGGGCTTTAGGCCATTTGGTGACACTTGCTGATCCGGAAGGCTACGGAAAAGAATTTCAATCATGGCGGCTTGAGGATCTGCCGATTATCCCCGAACCGCTAAAGCTTGTTGTTATCAAAAAAACCGGAAAGCAGTTCAATGCGGTGAAAGCGCAGCTTACCCGCAAAGATGTCAATCAGATCGTCATCGCCACTGATGCCGGCCGGGAAGGTGAGCTCGTCGCACGCTGGATCATTGAAAAAGCGAACGTCCGCAAACCGATCAAACGGCTGTGGATTTCATCTGTAACGGACAAAGCGATCAAGGAAGGTTTTCAAAAGCTGCGCAGCGGCAAAGAGTATGAAAATCTGTACCACTCAGCCGTTGCCAGAGCAGAAGCGGATTGGATTGTCGGCATTAACGCGACCCGTGCGCTCACCACAAAATTCAATGCCCAGCTTTCATGCGGACGTGTGCAGACGCCGACGCTAGCCATGATTGCCAAGCGCGAAGCGGACATCCAAGCCTTTAAGCCTGTACCGTATTACGGCATTCGCGCAGCAGTCGATGGAATGACGCTGACGTGGCAGGACAAAAAATCGAAGCAGACGAGAACATTCGATCAAGGCGTGACAAGCCGTTTGCTAAAAGAACTTGATGGAAAACAGGCGGTGGTCGCTGAACTGAAAAAAACAGCGAAAAAAAGCTTTGCTCCTGCGCTTTACGACTTGACGGAACTCCAGCGGGACGCCCACAAACGCTTCGGATTTTCCGCCAAAGAAACGCTCTCAGTTCTGCAGAAGCTGTATGAGCAGCACAAGCTTGTCACATATCCGCGGACAGACTCACGGTTTTTATCCAGTGACATTGTCCCAACCTTAAAAGACCGGCTGGAGGGCATGGAAGTGAAACCGTATGCCCAATATGTCACTCAAATTAAAAAGCGCGGCATCAAATCGCACAAAGGCTACGTCAATGATGCTAAGGTGTCAGACCACCATGCGATTATCCCGACTGAAGAGCCGCTTGTTCTCAGCAGTCTCAGCGATAAAGAACGCAAGCTGTATGACCTGATTGCCAAACGTTTCTTGGCTGTGCTGATGCCGGCTTTCGAATATGAAGAAACAAAGGTCATGGCAGAAATCGGCGGAGAAACCTTTACGGCGAAGGGAAAAACCGTACAGTTACAAGGCTGGAAAGCTGTTTATGATATGGCTGACGAGGATGACGAGCAGGAGGACGACAGAGATCAGACGCTGCCGGCTCTGCAAAAAGGCGCCTCGCTCACTGTTCGCACATTAACTGAAACAAGCGGCCAAACCAAACCGCCGGCCCGTTTTAATGAAGGGACGCTGCTGTCAGCTATGGAGAACCCAAGCGCCTTTATGCAGGGAGAAGAAAAAGGCCTTGTCAAAACGCTTGGCGAAACAGGCGGTCTCGGCACGGTTGCAACGCGTGCCGATATTATCGAAAAACTGTTCAACAGCTTTTTAATTGAGAAAAAAGACAAAGACATTTTTATCACCTCAAAAGGAAAACAGCTCCTGCAGCTCGTTCCTGAGGATTTGAAATCACCTGCCTTAACGGCAGAGTGGGAACAAAAGCTGTCCTCCATTGCGGCCGGAAAATTAAAATCCGCTGTCTTTATTAAAGACATGAAGGCTTATGCTAAGCAAACGGTAACAGAAATCAAAAACAGCAGCCAAACCTTCAGACATGATAACATCACGGGAACGGCATGTCCGGAGTGCGGCAAAATGATGCTGAAGGTAAACGGCAAGCGCGGCACCATGCTCGTGTGCCAAGACCGGGAATGCGGAAGCAGAAAAACGATCGCCAGAAAAACAAACGCGCGCTGCCCGAACTGCCATAAAAGAATGGAGCTTCGCGGCCAAGGAGAAGGCCAGACCTTCGCGTGTGTTTGCGGGCACCGTGAGAAGCTTTCTGTATTTGAAAAACGGAAAAACAAAGACAAAGGGCGCGCTACAAAGCGGGACGTCTCTTCTTATATGAAAAAACAAAATAAAGACGAATCGATTAACAATGCGCTGGCGGAACAGCTGAAGAAACTCGGTTTGGATCAATAAAAAGAAACCTGTGCGATTCGCACAGGTTTTTTATTGGACTTAGGTCCTGTTTTTTGAAAGTTCAAAAAGGGCAAAAAAAGCTAGTAATCTTCGTTTTTTTCTTTTATAGTTAATATAATTTGTAACATGGCAGTAATAATTTCGTCATATATTGGTGCGTCTGATTCGCTTCGGACGACAAAGGGGGACTTGCCTGTGCGGCATGTGTTGGTCGCTGCTATCTTATTTTGCTTATCTATCGGACTTTCCGCAGGGTGTGCTGAAGCTGGGAATAAAACCCTATATCAGTCTGAGGCAGATATGAATACCCGCCCGCTTCAGCCGGCGGAGTATTTCATCTATCACAATCTTATGAATGACCAAGGGCTTATCAAAACGGATTTCTCAGATCAGCCCTCCTATTTATCAGAATCGATTGGCCTGTGGATGGAGTTTTTGGTCAGCAGACAAGACGCCTCGCATTTTCAGGAGCAATATCAGCATCTGACGGATTCTTTTCTTCTGAATCATCAGTTGGTGACATGGAAGATACAAAACGGTCAAGCGAGCGGGACAAACGCGCTGATTGATGATATGAGAATCATGGTGTCTCTCGATCAGGCAGCTGCTCTTTGGGGGAGCAGCCAATATGAAAAAACGGCCCGTGATATTGGCACGGCTTTAAAGACATACAACATGTACAACGGGATGTTTACAGACTTTTACGATTTAGCCTCTCATGCCGCTTCAAAGGACGTGACGCTTTCGTATGTCATGCCCGATGCACTAGCTGTTTTGAAAAAGTATGGAATCATAGACGAAGAAACAGAACAGCGAAATGCCGATGTTCTCTATCTAGCCCCTTTAAAGAATGGTTTCCTGCCAAAGACGTACAGTGCAGAGTCGAAGCAGTACAAATATGACAGTGAAGTAAACGTCATTGACCAGCTGTACGCCGCGTGGCATTTGCCGGAAGGGGATGAAAAAGCCGCTGTGATAGCAGAGTGGGTCAAAAAGGAATTTCAGGCAAACGGAAAGCTGTACGGACGATATTCGGCAGATACGAAGGAGCCTGCCGTCCAATATGAGTCGCCGTCCGTATACGCGTTAGCTGTTTTATTTTTAACAAAACAGCATGAAGACAGCTCGGTCATCAAAGCGATTTATGATAGAATGAATGACTTTGAAATTCTTGATCCGGCGAAACCGTATTATGGGGGTTACATGAGCGGCTCCGACACGCACTCGTTCGACAATCTGCTGCCGCTGTTAGCCGAAAGGAAGCTTTTTAATGAAACGATCATTCAATGAATCACAAAAATTATATGCTTATCTTTCAGGGCTCATCGCAGCCCTGTCTCTGTTTATTTTTTATGTGTCCAACGAGCAGTCGGAGGGCTTTCTGATCATTTGCATTACATTTGTCGTGATCGGGGCCGGCATTTGGTTCGGTCCGATTTACGCGCTGGCGGTCACCTTAATCGTTCTCTTTGTTCTCGGCACGCTCATGATGTTTTTTCAGACTGGACAGGCTGTGATGTTTTCGGCTGAAGACGGGCTGCGCATGCTTATCGTGTGGGGAATTGCGCTTTTGCTGTTTTCCTTTATATCAGGAAGAATTCATGATATCGCAGCAGAGCTGCGCCATTCAGTCAAACGTCTTCAATCTGAAATCAAAAGCTTCGTGGCTGTCGATAGAGTGACGGGCTTTGATAATAAGCAAAGAATGAAACTGGAACTGTCAGAGGAAATCAAACGGGCGGAGCGCTACGGCAATTCCTTTGTCTTTTTGCTGCTTCATATGCATTATTTCAAGGAATTTAAGTCTTTGTACGGGGAGAAAGAGACCGACCTTCTCTTTCAATTCGTCAGCCGGCAAATCAGGTCAAGCGTCCGGGAAACGGATAAAAAATTCCGCCCCTCTGATGAGCGCTTCGGCATTGTGCTGACACACACGCCGGCTGAACATATGCCGGCCGTCCTGACAAAGCTGAAAAAACAGCTGGACACGTATCAGCTGACAAACGGAAAGTATGTGTCGCTTACGTTCCATGTCTGTTATTTACCTTATCGAAGAGATATAAGGACAGCTGATCAATTTTTAGAAGAACTGGAAAACGAGATGATGATGAATGAACTTTAAAAGAATAATGCTACTCTGCGTGTCCGTTCTGATGCTGACAGCTATTGCTTCTTTTCCTATTTCTGCCCAAGCGAAGGAGAAGGATGACGGCATTCTCATCATCTATTCAACCTTGGACGGCAAAGAGTCGCCTCAAGTCAAAATGCTCGATTTATTGGCCGGCCATTTTGCAACTCATGTCACGGTCAGAAAAGATTCGGATGTTACAGCATCTGATGTGAAAGGCAAAGAACATGTCATCTATTACGGGCAAACGAAAAGAAAGCTCAGCAAAAAACTGGTGTCTCTTATCAGCGGCGTAAAAAAACCCGTCGTCGCCATCGGCTATAACGCCGGACAAATCAGCCAATTTTCCGGTCTTTCCTTAACCCGAAAAGAACATGTCTATCAGATTCACAGCAGCACGGAAAAAAACGATGTCTCCTTAGAGAGCGGGCTTAACGTGCTGAGCGTATCAGGCCTGAAAGGAAAGGGGCTGTATACCTTTACAACTAGTGACGGCAAAACGAGTCCGTTTATATGGAAAACGGATAAATCAAATGTGTACATCGGCTTAACCAATCTGTTAAATGACAATCTGATCGTTGCGAAAGAGCTTCGTGAAGCATTTGGAGAGAAGGCCGGAACCGCGCTTTTATATTTGCGGCTGGAGGATATCAGCCCGATGTCTGATGAAACATTGCTGCTTCAAGCCGGTACATATCTGTACAAGAGACATGTGCCTTTTATCCTGTCAGTCATTCCTGTGTATCTGAATCCGGAAACAGGCGATAAAGTGTATTTGTCTGATAAACCGAAGATGGTCAAGGTATTGAAAAAACTGCAAAGCATGGGCGGCAGTATCATTGTTCACGGCTACACACACGCCTATCGCCACAGTGAAACAGGAGAGGGTTTCGAATTTTGGGATGCCAAGGCGGACCAGCCGATCACTTCGGAAAATGCTGATGACACCCCGTCCATTTTGGAAAAGGAACATGCTTTTCCGAACGAACAGGCCTATAAGAGCTATTTGAAGCCGTTTCAGGAAAAGGAAGAAACATATACAAGGCAAAAGCTGACGCACGCCATTGAGGATTTAACCTCGGCAGGGCTTTATCCGCTGGCATTTGAAGCCCCGCACTATACGATGTCTGAGTACGGCTATCAAATGGCTTCACAGTATTTCTCAAGCATTTTCGGGCAGGTGCAGCTCAGCGATACAACATGGAAAACCTCCGGTGCATCCCCGTTTTTGACCAAACCAGCTATGCTGCATGGGATGACGCTGTATCCGGAAACAATCGGTTTTGTCGATACATCAAAACAAAACCCGCTCGGCGATATGCAGGAGAACATATCACAGATGATTGATTTTGAAGGCGGAGTGGCCGGAGGGTTTTACCACCCTTATCTTGGGATGAAATATTTGCCGGAGCTTGTTGACCAGATGGAACGCATTCCGGACAGTGAATGGCTTGATTTGAAAAAAACGAAACAAACCGTCAAAACAGACAAAGTGGAAATCCATACAAGCGGTGACGGAACGATTCAGGTGAAAAACGGCGTAAGTGCCGTCGGCGAGTTTTTCGACCACCATCGGCAAACCCCGCTGGAAAAGGCGTTATGGATTCTCTCCGCCGTTGTGCTCTTGTATGTCGTGATGTTTGTCAGCTATACGTTTTACTTGAGAGCCACATTGAAAAAACGAATGTTTAAGGAGAGAAGAAGCCATGGGTAATACGCTGTTCTTTATCTCGCTAAGTTTAATATGGGTGATGCTTCTCTATCACATGTTTCTCATGCAAGGCGGGTTCCGCCACTACATGACCTTCGAGCGGAACATTCCGAAGTGGAGAGAAAACATGAAGGAGCTGCCGAAGGTCAGTGTGCTCATCCCGGCCCATAATGAAGAAGTTGTCATTCGGCAGACGCTGAAGGCAATGGTGAATCTTTATTATCCGAAGGACCGGCTGGAGATTATTGTGGTAAACGATAATTCTTCAGACCGGACGGGTGATATCGTCAATGAATTTTCCGAGAAATACGATTTTATCAAAATGGTGATCACAAAACCGCCTAACGCCGGAAAAGGCAAATCCTCGGCGCTCAACTCCGGTTTTGCTGAATCGAACGGCGATGTCATTTGTGTATATGACGCCGACAACACGCCTGAAAAAATGGCCGTGTATTATCTTGTTCTCGGTCTGATGAATGACGAGAAGGCAGGCGCAGTGGTGGGGAAATTCCGCGTCATCAATGCGGCAAAAACGCTGCTGACGAAGTTTATCAATATTGAAACGATCTGTTTTCAGTGGATGGCGCAGGGAGGCAGATGGAAGTGGTTCAAAATCGCTACCATTCCCGGAACCAACTTCGCGATCCGCAGAAGTATTATTGAAAAGCTCGGGGGCTGGGATGATAAAGCGCTGGCTGAAGATACCGAGCTGACCATCCGGGTGTATAACCTCGGCTATCACATCCGCTTTTTCCCGGCAGCTATTACTTGGGAGCAGGAGCCGGAAACGTGGAAGGTGTGGTGGCGCCAGCGGACGAGATGGGCGCGCGGCAACCAATATGTCGTCCTGAAGTTTTTGGCGCAGTTTTTCAAACTGAAACGAAAACGGATTATCTTTGACTTGTTTTACTTTTTCTTTACGTATTTCCTGTTTTTCTTTGGCGTGATCATGTCAAACACGATATTTGTGGTCAATCTGTTTTATGATTTGCATTTGTCGGTCGGGTTTTTGGCAATGATCCTTTGGATTTTGGCGTTTTTCTTATTTATGACGGAGGTCATGATTACGTTAAGCATCGAAAAAACAGAAATGAACAGGCAAAACTTCTTTATCGTATTTCTTATGTACTTTACGTACTCGCAGGCATGGATTGTGCTCGTGATCTATTCTTTATTCGTAGAAATCAAGCACCGTTTATTCAAGCAAGAGGTCAAATGGTACAAAACAGAACGATACAATCAACATAAAAGCGGGTGACCTTTTTGAAACAACTACTTATTTTTCTTACAAGCTTTCTGCTGCTGGCAATGACCGGACAATCGGCCTTTGCCCAAGAGATGCAGGTTGATGGCTCGCTTCTGGGCAAAAGCAGCCGTGAACAAGCCAAACAGCAGGTGCTGACAAACGATCTTATGACATTGTACGGATCAAAAGACAGCGCGGAACTGACGTATCAGATTCCGGCAGGCGCCTCTTCCGGCAGCCAGCAATTGGTGATTGAATATGAGGCATCAGATCTTTTAATTTCTCCTTCATCGTTAACGGCTGTAATTGACAATGAACCGGTAAAAACGTTAAAGCTAAACGGCGATTCAAAACGGAAAACACTGAAGCTGAACTTGAACAAAAGCCAGTCCGCTCCAGGCTATCACAGCGTATCACTGAAATTTTACGGCGTCATGAAAGAGGGCGTCTGCGTCAGACAGGATACGTCCGGCAACTGGATCAAAATTTATCCGGACAGCCGCCTGACACTGGCGGACAGCAGCGAAGCGAAGGGAACGTCACTTGAACATTACCCATACCCATTTGCCCAATCGGGAAATACAGCGGAAGAGACTGCTATTGTCATTCCGGATAACCCGAGTTCGGCAGAAATTGAAGCGGCTGTCAAAACAGAAGGCTACCTGAAAACTGCGGACAGCAGTGTCAGCATTTCGTTTGTGAAGGAATCTGAAGTGAAGCAAATCGACAAGCCGACCATTTTCATCGGAGTGGATAAGCATTGGAACGGCAAGGTGAAGAAGCTGATCAAACAAGCCGGCTTACAGGCAAAAGGAGAAAAACTTCTGCTTGCGGAGCGCGTGCTGAAAGCACAGGGCAAGCAGCAGCCGGTTCTGTTTGCACAAGCGGCATCTGATGATGTGCTCTCAGAAAAAATCAGCGTCATCGCCGATCAGACATACACCGGCCAGCTAAGCGGGGAAACACTTTCAATTGGCAAGCTTCAGAAGGCTGAAAAGCAGGTAAGCAATAAGCTGACCCTTGAGAAATTCGGGGCAGAAGATATGACAATCGGAGCTGACAAAACATCTTCAGCACATTATTTTTATCCGGCTTCTGCGATGATAGACCAAAATCAATCAGCCAAGCTGTCGCTTAAACTAAAGAAATCGGAAACGATTCAAGCAGCCGCGGCAGAAAGCGGTTCAGCCTCTCAAGCAGCAGAGCTGAAGGTCCTCATCAACGGTCAGCCGCATTCAGTTCGCCTTGATGAATTAGGGAAAGAAGATAAAAACGGATACTATCATGTCACGCTGAAAGTAGACCCGGAGCTGCTGCAGAAAAACCGCTACTTTGATATACAGTTTATCACCACGGGCTTAAAGGAAAACAACCCTTGCAACACAACGGACGAAGAGAAATGGGTCTTTATTGATAAAAGCAGCACATTGTCTTACACAATCAAAGGCACATCTCCGTCAGCCGATTTTCAAGAATGGCCGCTTCCATACGCCGGAAATCAGGAACAGGCAACACTGATTGTGCTTCCTGACAGCGTGAGCAAATCCAAGCTTAAGGAGCTTTCTCTCGTTACTGATTCCTTTGGAAGCGAAGCCCAGCAATCTTTCACAGTAAGGAAAGCATCTGAAGTTAAAGCGGAGGACGCGAAAGGCCGGAACTTAATTTTCATCGGCGGCATCAGCCAGTTCTCTCTTTTGAAAGAGAAATCTTCTGATCTGCTCGTGCCTCAAGCGAAAAACGGCTCGTTTGACGTGTCGGGCTTTGAAATGCTGAACGAGACGACGAAACAAGTGGCATTTACCCAAGCGTCTTTATGGGATTCAAATTATACGATGGCTGTTTTTGCGCCGCTGAAAGGAAATGGCGCGGCCGTCACAAAAGAAATCATCAGCTTTTTGAACAGCAATGATGACACGGCGACCGTCATCAATGAAACAAACAGCCAGCAGGTGTTTACAAACCACCAGCAGCTCAAATCGGAAACAAACAGTTCTGAAACAGAAAAAACAGCACAAGATCATGGGCAACAACTGCTGTATATCGGCGTGCTGGCTCTCATGATGGTAATTGCGGCAACCCTCATTTGGGTAACCGTTAGACGAAGAAAGAGAAAGACAGACAGAGAATAAGGCAGAGGCTGTTATCAGCCTCTGTTTTTTTATTTTTGGTTTAAATTTTCCATTTGTGGAACCTGTCATTTTATTTTTTTCTCCCGGCCGATAAGCCTCTTTACAACATACGTAAACGGGAGTATGATCTCTTTTAGAAAACAAATCGCTTAATCTGTAAACAGAGCGGGGGACCCATTTTGGCGGCATTTTGCCGCTCGGGGTGAATCCTTTTTAGGTAGGGCAAACTCTCATATGCCCGAATCCGTCAGCTAACCTCGTAAGCGTTCATGAGAGGAGATGAATGAAACCTGTGTTCGATGTTAAGGCACAGGGGCATCCGTTTGCCTCTGTGTTTTTTGCTGTTCAATTTTCAGGATGTAAATCGCATACAGAGACATCATAGCAGAAAGGACTATTACAAAATGTGAGAGCAGATGCGGATGTTTTATTGTTTTAATGAAAAATGAAATTAAAAGGGGAAGACATCGATGTATCATTCAATCAAACGTTTTTTGATTGGGAAACCGTTAAAATCACAAGCAGCGGGAGAACAAAAACTGACGAAATTAAAGGCGCTTGCCATGCTCTCCTCAGATGCTTTATCATCTGTCGCTTACGGAACGGAACAAATTCTTATCATATTGGCGGCGGTAAGCGCTGCTGCATTTTGGTATTCCGTTCCGATAGCGGTCGGCGTACTCATTTTGCTGCTCGCGCTGATTCTCTCATACAGGCAAATTATTTACGCTTATCCGCAGGGCGGCGGGGCGTATGTTGTATCAAAAGAAAACCTCGGCGAAAAGCCCGGGCTGATTGCAGGCGGTTCATTGCTTGTCGATTATATATTAACTGTAGCAGTAAGTATTTCCGCAGGGACGGACGCCATCACGTCGGCGTTCCCGGCACTGCATGATTACCATATACCGATTGCTGTTTTACTTGTTTTAGTGATTATGATTTTAAATCTGCGGGGGCTGTCAGAATCAGCATCGATTCTTGCTTACCCGGTCTATCTGTTTGTGGCGGCGCTTTTCATCCTGATTGCCGTCGGTCTTTTTAAGCTTATGACAGGACAAATTGATCAGCCAGTCCATCATACACCGATCGGCACACCGGTAGCCGGCATTACGCTGTTTTTGCTGCTTAAGGCTTTTTCATCCGGCTGTTCCGCGCTCACCGGAGTTGAAGCGATCTCCAACGCGATTCCAGCCTTCAAAAACCCGCCTGCGCGAAACGCGGCGAGAACGTTGGCTATGATGGGGATCTTGCTTGCGGTTCTGTTTGCCGGCATTACGGTACTTGCATACGGTTACGGGACGGCTCCGAAACCGAATGAAACGGTCATTTCACAAATCGCGTCGGATACCTTCGGCAGAAATGTGTTTTACTATGTCATTCAGGGTGTGACATCGTTAATTTTGGTCCTTGCGGCGAATACGGGCTTTTCAGCCTTCCCGCAGCTTGCCTTCAACTTGGCGAGAGACCAATACATGCCGCGCATGTTTACAGTAAGAGGCGACCGCTTAGGCTTCTCAAACGGGATTATCTTTTTAGGTGTTGCCTCAATTGTGCTGATTCTGTTATTTGGAGGGCAGACGGAGCACTTAATCCCGCTATACGCGGTCGGTGTGTTTATTCCATTTACCCTTTCACAAACAGGGATGTGCATCAAATGGATCAAACAAAAACCAAAAGGCTGGATTGGAAAAATGCTGATCAACGCCTGCGGCGCATTGATATCGTTTATGGTTCTGTCCATCCTGTTTGTCACGAAGTTTAATGTCGTATGGCCTGTTTTAATCTTTATGCCGATCGTCGTTTTTTTGTTTTTTGCGATTAAAAATCACTATACGGCTGTCGGTGAACAGCTTCGTATCGTAAACAAACAGCCGGAAGAAATCAAAGGTACGGTCGTGATTGTGCCTGTAGCCGGCGTCACAACCGTCGTGCAAAAATCCATTCAATATGCGAAATCACTGTCAGATCAGGTCATTGCCGTTCACGTGTCGTTTGACAGAGAACAGGAAAAGAAAGTGGAAAAACGCTGGGAAGAGCTGAATAATGGAGTGCGTCTCGTCACGCTTCACTCTTCGTACAGAAGCCTGGTCCATCCGTTTGATAAGTTTTTGGAAACTGTTGAAGCAAAAGCGAAGAAGAAACAGTTTTCTGTCATGGTGCTGTTCCCGCAATTTATCACAAAAAAACGCTGGCACACCATTCTGCACAACCAGTCAGCCTTCCTGCTCAGAGTCCGGCTGTTCTGGAAGAAGGACATAATCGTTGCCACATTGCCGTATCATTTTAAAAAGTAAGCAGCTCAGACCAAGGGACATCTCCTTGGTCTTTTTTAAATAAAGGGGAGATGGCGATGCATACGGAAGGGGCATTTGTCATAGTGATAAACACAAAACGGCAGATTCTGCTGGTCAAACGAAAAGACGTTCCTTTATGGGATTTGCCGGGCGGACGGGTTGAATCAGGAGAAACCCCGGAGGCAGCGGCGGTCCGGGAGGTAATGGAAGAAACGGGATATCTGATAGAGCTTTCCGGGAAATTGGGTGTCTATCAAAGACCTAAGTTTCAAGACGAACAGCATGTGTTTGCAGGGAACATAACAGGCGGACAAGCGATAGAAAACGGCATGGAAACGGCCGGGCTGAAGTGGTTTTCGCCGGAGCGATTGCCGCTTTTGATGGTGCCAAACCGGAAAATGCAAATCAGAGATTTTCTAAACGGCGCTGCGGGCATCCGGATTACCGTCAAGGACAACAGCTTTTTGGCGGCCCTAGACCTGTTCAGAAGGAAATACAGCAAGCGATAGTTGCCTCCGGGTTTTAAACGCCTCCCCCTGTGGTATTGAAAAAGGAAAAAGGAGGATACGGCATGGCACACAAAACAGCAGGACAAACAATGACAGAACTGCTTGAACATTGGGGAGTTGATCATGTTTACGGCATCCCCGGAGACAGCATTAACGAATTTATTGAGGAACTGAGACACGAAAGAAATCAATTGGAATTCATCCAAACCCGCCATGAAGAGGTGGCAGCGCTGGCAGCCGCGGCTGAGGCAAAACTCACCGGCAAGATCGGTGTCTGCCTGTCAATTGCAGGGCCGGGTGCGGTGCACTTATTGAACGGTTTATACGATGCAAAAGCGGACGGCGCCCCTGTGCTTGCGATTGCAGGTCAGGTTTCCTCAGGCGAAGTCGGGCGGGACTACTTTCAGGAGATTAAGCTTGAGCAAATGTTTGAAGACGTGGCAGTGTTTAACAGGGAGGTACATAGCGCGGAGTCACTGCCGGATCTGTTGAATCAGGCGATCCGCACTGCCTACAGCAAAAAAGGCGTTGCGGTATTAAGTGTGTCAGATGATTTGTTTGCGGAGAAAATCAAACGGGAACCCGTTTATACATCACCGTTGTATATTGAAGGGAATCTTGAACCGAAAAAAGAACAGCTTGTGACATGCGCGCAATATATTAACAATGCGAAAAAGCCGATCATTTTGGCGGGACAGGGAATGAAGAAGGCGAAGCGGGAGCTGCTGGAATTTGCGGATAAAGCAGCGGCGCCGATCGTCGTCACGCTCCCCGCAAAAGGCGTTGTTCCCGATAAGCACCCGCACTTTCTCGGCAACCTTGGACAGATTGGGACAAAGCCGGCCTATGAGGCAATGGAAGAATGCGATTTGTTAATTATGCTTGGCACCTCGTTCCCGTATCGTGATTACTTGCCGGAAGACACACCGGCCATCCAGCTTGATTCAGACCCGGCGAAAATCGGCAAACGCTATCCGGTAACAGCGGGGCTTGTCTGTGACTCGGCTCTCGGTCTGCGCGAATTGACGGAGTATATTGAACGGAAGGAAGACAGAAGATTCCTAAATGCCTGCACTGAACATATGCAGCATTGGTGGAATGAAATCGAAAAAGATGAAACTGAGGCGACAACACCGCTTAAACCTCAGCAGGTCATCGCACGTCTTCAGGAGGCAGCAGCGGAAGACGCGGTGCTGTCTGTAGATGTCGGCACTGTCACCGTCTGGATGGCACGGCATTTCAAAATGAACGTCAACCAGGATTTCATCGTTTCCAGCTGGCTTGCGACAATGGGATGCGGCCTGCCGGGAGCTATAGCGGCGAGCTTGTCTGAACCGGAGCGCCAAGCCATCGCAGTCTGCGGTGACGGGGGCTTTTCCATGGTCATGCAGGATCTCCCAACCGCAGTCAAATACAAGCTCCCGATTACTGTTGTCATTTTAAACAATGAAAATCTCGGCATGATTGAATATGAACAGCAGGTCAAAGGGAACATCGACTATGTCACAAAACTTCAGAATGTCGACTATGCCGCATTTGCAGAAAGCTGCGGAGCAAAAGGCATCAAAGTGACGAGAGCGGAAGAACTTGCACCGGCTTTCCATGAGGCGCTTCACTCCGATCAGCCGGTCGTTGTCGACGTCATGATCGGAAACGAACCGCCGCTGCCCGGCAAAATCACCTACGGACAGGCAAAAGGCTTCAGCAAATATATGCTGAAAAACTTCTTCGAAAACCAAAAAATTGAAATGCCGTCATTGAAACAAAGCTTAAAACGGTTATTCTAAAAAAACAGGGGCCCGTGAAGGCTCCTGTTTTTTGATTTTACGGAGGGTGAGTCATAAAATCGGTTGTTTGAACCTTTAAGATACTCGTATATTTATTGGGATCAGCAGGAATGATCTATGCAGCCTGTCATGATTTCGCCGTGCCCAAAACAGACACAAGGACAAATGCATCTTCTTTCAAAGCAGAAAGATCAGCGCATTTGTCCTTGTCTGTTTCATCTGTTTATTCTTATCAAATCTTACAAAATGAATGTCTTTATAAGCTTATTTCCCTTTTTTCGAAAGTCCGAAAAAGAAAGGAAAAGCAGAACCAACTAATAAAGTGCCAAATAAAAACATTCCGCCGATAAACACGTGAAAATTAGCGCCTCCGGCCGTAAAAGCCGTAATCAAGGAAATGATACTGAGCACCACCATGGCGATGCCGGGCGCGATTCGCATTTTTTTACCTGTTGATTTATAAGCGATAACAGAACATAAAATTCCGATAACAATTGGGACAATCCATAAATAAAACAGAATAAATACTGACATTATCAAAACTCCGATTTTTTCTTCTATCATAACAAATTTCTGTAAAAAATGATATCAATGAGCTTTTACCCTAAAACAAAAAACCGGCTCTTTCAGCCGGTTTTTTTCTAACGGAACGTATCGACGATCAAAAACACATTCAAAGCAACAATCAGCACAGCGATCAGCCAAGAAACCACTGTTACCCATTTGGCATTGATCAGTGAACCCATAATCCGCTTGTTGCTTGTGAACATAATAAGCGGGATTAAGGCAAAGGCAATGCCGAAGGAAAGAACCACCTGGCTCAGCACAAGAGCCGACGTCGGATTGACGCCTGATGCGATGATCAAGATCGGCGGAATGATTGTGATGAACCGCCGTACATACAGCGGGATGCGGTAGTTGATAAATCCCTGCATAATCACATCGCCTGAAAGTGTTCCGACAGACGAGCTGGACAGGCCTGCAACCAGCAGGCCGATCCCGAATAACGCGGCTGAAACAGGACTGACAAGATGACCGAACTGCTGAAACGCGACATCAAGGTCCTCGACAAACAGCCCGTTTTTGAAGAATAATGCGGCAGCCACAATCAGCATACTTGCATTAATAGCCCCTGCAATCAGCATCGCTATTAAAATATCAATAAATTCGAATCTGAAAATTTTCTTCCGTTCAGCATCTGTTTTGCCGACTACCCGCCGCTGTGTGAGGGCAGAGTGTAAATAAATGGCGTGCGGCATAACGGTTGCGCCGAGAATACCTGCTGCAAGAAGCACGCTGTCGGTGCCATGAAATGTCGGCACGAAAAGTCCTTTCATCACTGAGACGGCATCAGGCTTTGCAAAAAAGGTCTGCAGCGCAAAGGCGATGACCACTACAAACAGCATGCCGGCAATACCGGCTTCAAGTGAGCGATAACCGCGGCGCTGAAGCTCCAAAATCGCGAAAGAGCCGATCGCCGCAATAATAGACGCTTCGAGCATCGGGATGCCGAACAGCAAATACAGTCCCAATGCCGCTCCGATAAATTCCGCCAGATCAGTCGCGATAATGACGAGCTCGCCTTGAATCCATAAGCCGATAGAGACAGGCTTAGGAAATTCCTCACGAGCGACCTCAGGCAGGTTTTTGCCTGTCGCGATACCGAGTTTGGCGGAGAGTGATTGGATCAAGAGCGCCATGATATTAGAAAATAAAATCACCCATAGCAGCATATATCCATATTTAGAACCTGCTGATATATTTGTTGCGAAGTTACCGGGATCGATATAGGCAATGGCTGCAATAAACGCCGGGCCTAAAAAAGGCAGCAGTCCTCTGAATCCTCTGCTTTTCCCGTCAAGCGCATCTTGGACTGCTTTGGAACGGGGAGATTGCGCTGTGATGTCCTTATTCATCATGTACTCACCTGAATTCTAATTGTTTTTGCCATACAACAAAGAGTTTCCTTAAACCAAATTATTTTATCTACATCATATGACCATCACGATTTCTTGTCAACCAATGATGTTCAAAAATGATACTCAAATTTTTCCCTGTTATGTAACATGATATGTAGGGCATCTGATAAGGTCCATACATAAAAAGACATCGTTTCAGTATGAAACGATGCCTCCTGAATCATCTAATATCTAGGCTTCCTTGCGCAGTCCGCGGAATACGAGGCTCAGTAAGAATACGAAGATCGCTGCCCCGATAATTGCCGGAATAATGGCAAATCCTGCAAGGCTTGGTCCCCAAGTTCCGAGTAAGCCATGCCCGATCCATGCGCCGATCAGCCCTGCAATCATCGAACCGAAGATTCCTCCAGGCATGCGATTGCCGACGATGGCGCTTCCGATTAGTCCAATTAAGATAGCAATAACTAATGAAACCAAAAAGCTAAGCATCATATTCACCTCTCCTTAATGATTTATATATCAATTACCGTTCTAGACAGATCCGAAACGTACAAAAGCATATTTGGTTATGATCCTGTTTTTATCTTTCTCTGCACACTGCCGTCAGCCAAATGAACAATTACTTCTGTGCCTTTATGTTCCGCAATTTCCTTCGCCCGTTCAATCGCTTCCTTTTTCGTATCCTTGATTTCAGATACACGTTTGGCATCCTCAGCTTTGACGGCCCAGCCACTTTTATGTTTGATGACATGCTCCGCTTTATTCATTAGCTCAGGTCTGGCGTCATCGTTTGCCTCCTCATCGCGTTCTGTTTCATCATCATGTTTGAGGAAGTCGTCAATTTCCTTTTTTGAGGCGTTTTCCGCCCATTCCTTTGCTTTGCTCGTCGCAATCGGAATGGCGCGTCCGTCCTCATAGCCTTCATCAATCATGGCATTCGCAATTTCAATCGCCTTTTTCTTCACAGGCTTCTCGAGATTTTTCAGTGAAGCGGGGTAATCCTTCATAGACCAAGGCATATCCATCACTCCTTCTGCTTTTATAAAAATGGTACCCGCAGGTAGAAAATAAAAACGTTTTAGAGAAAAATGAAGGTATACTATATAGTAGAAAAACGGAAGGGAAGTGCGAGTTGGGTGACAACAGAACGAAAAGAAGACTTACATCAGCAATTAAAAGAAATAGAGAAATGGGAAAAGGAGCAGCAAAAAGTCTGGTTTTGGGAAAAACTCAGCCGTCTCCCGTTTCAGCTGCTGGACAAGCTGACGCCGGAATTCATCCAGAAAAAGATCGGCAAGCTTTTGGATGAGGTGGGCAGCTTTGTTCAAACTGGAGGACAGTACCTGACATCGGAAAAACAGATTATCAAAACGTTTCAAAAGAAACTCCCCGAGCAAACCTTTGAATCACTGGAGGACGTACAGAAAGCGCCTCTGGCTATTATGGATGATGTTGCTGAAGCGATGGGCAAAAACCGAATCAACGCTGCAACCGTTCAGGGAGCAACCACGGGTGTGGGCGGCGTATTTACTCTGGCGGCAGACATTCCGGCTGTGCTCGGTTTATCATTAAAAACACTGCAGGATATCGCAGTGACCTATGGCTATGATCCAAAGGAGAAAAAAGAGCGGGTCTTCATCGTAAAATGTTTGCAGCTTACTTCAGCAGATGTTGTCGGTAAAAAATCCATTCTGAGAGAATTAAAAGATTATGATCAGGACCGTACATATAAGAATGTCGCTTCCCAAATCCAAGGCTGGAGGGAAGTGGTTTTAGGCTACCGTGACACCTTTGGCTGGAAAAAGCTTTTTCAAATGGTGCCGGTCGCGGGGATGGTCTTTGGCGCGGCAGCCAATCGCTCGACCTTAAATGACATTACCGAAACAGGCATGATGCTCTATAAAAAGCGGCGCATCCTCGAGCGGCTCATAGAAACAGAACAGAATCATGAATAGAAGAAAAGCAGACGGGCACCGCATTCCGTCTGCTTTTTCAGTTAAAACACACTCAATGTGTTTTGTTTGTTTAAAAGAAATGACAGCGGGAATACAACAACCAACACCAATTAAAGGAGGAATTCAAAATGGCACAAGATAACAAAATGAGCAGAGAAGAAGCAGGTAGAAAAGGCGGAGAAACGACTAGCAAAAACCATGATAAAGAATTCTATCAAGAGATTGGTCAAAAAGGCGGAGAAGCCACTAGCAAAAACCATGACAAAGAATTCTATCAGGAAATCGGCGAAAAAGGCGGAGAAGCCACTAGCAAGAACCATGACAAAGAGTTCTATCAAGAAATCGGTGAAAAAGGCGGAGAAGCCACTAGCGAAAATCATGATAAAGAATTCTATCAAGAAATCGGCCGTAAAGGCGGAGAAGCGACAAGCAAAAATCATGATAAGGAATTCTATCAAGAAATTGGCTCAAAAGGCGGAAACGCCCGCGACAACGACTAACTAAGTAAAGCATAAAAGGCAGACAACCTGTAGATAAAAAGCGATCCGGCGCAGCAGCTGGATCGCTTTTTATGATGAAATGGAAAAAAATATACCTTCCCAATGACGCTTCTGCGGTAAAATAGGTGAAAAAGGAGTTTTCACTTATGCCTGAGATGCAAAACCTGCTGGCCATTGCAAATGAAGTCAAAGAAAAACACGCTAATTTCTCCATTTCAGAGGTCAATGACCATTGTGTACGGCTCGCTGTGTTTACAGGAGAATACGACTGGCACCATCACCCTGACTCAGATGAATTATTTATCGTTCTTGAAGGGGAGCTGCTTATTGATTTTAAGGATCAAGAAACCGCGGTGTTAAAAGCGAATGACAGCCTGCTTGTCCCAAAAGGCACCATACACCGCACACGCTCTTACGTCAGGACCGTGAATCTCTGCGTCGAGCACATTCATGCGGAAACGGTCATAACAGAGGAATCAAAATGCTGATCAAAAAGATTGTATGTGGGGTGGACGCGGCAAACGCTGAAGCATTTTCAAACGCGCAGTCACAGTGGGGAGCATTATCACATGTAAATGGCTTCATCAAACAGACCGGCGGATGGCGGAAAACAGCGGATGGGCTGTTCACCGCAGAAATCACCAGCGTTTGGGAGAACAGAGAAGCTTATGATGCTTTTATGGAGAACGAACACGACATCATCTATAAAGAAATCGAGCAAAAGGGCACGATTCTCTCTATTGAAGTGACGCTGTCTCAGGTGGATGCAGAGGAGGCCGTTTGTTTATTTGACAGCAGGGACATTGAATACGAGCCTGGATGGACTGTGGCAAAAGCTTAGTGAAGAGAAGTCGTCCTAAAAAAGATGATTAGCTGATTTTATCACTCATAATAACAATAAAGATATTCTCCTGTTATTGATTGAATTAGAATGAAGAAAATGGCATTCAATTGTGAAATCAGGGGGATTGATTGAGATGACTTTTCATTTTAATGAAATTGATCATATTCAGCTTGCGGCTCCTAAAGGCTGTGAAACTATTGCAAGACAATTTTACGGCGGCATATTAGGCTTTCGGGAAATTGAAAAACCTGATGATTTAAAAGCTAGGGGCGGAGTCTGGTTCACTTTTGGGAATAGACAATTGCATATCGGGATAGAAGAACCTTTTGTCCCCGCTAAAAAAGCACACCCTGCCTTTGAGGTTATGAATATAGAAGGTTTAAAAGAACATTTGAAATGCAATGGAATTGGAATAGTTGAGGACAATAAACTTCCGGGAGCGGACAGATTCTATATTTCAGATCCATTTGGCAATCGTCTGGAGATGCTTGAGCGGCAGAAAACGCACAAAAAAAGATAGATCACCGCTGGAGTGATCTATCCTTTTTATGATAGCCTCTTACTCACGCCCAGGAAGCGTATTATGAACAAAAGGAGGAGCAGGCTTCAATTCCGGCTTTTCTCCAAAAGCTTTTGCTTCGTTCACATATTCAAACGCTTCTCCGTCCGGGGCTTTCTCCTTCAGCCAGTTTTGCTCGGCGCTTTCTTCACCTTCAGAGAAATTGATAAGCTGATGAGAGAATTCCTGTTTCTCGAGCGCTTTCGGGAATGTACCCGGGACAACCGGACCTTCCTGTGCTTCTAATTCTTTAATAGCGGCCAGCCATTGGTTTTGGTGCATTGTGTCACGCGCTAGCAGGAAGCTGAGCATGTCCTTGACGCCTTTGTCATCCGTCATTTCAAACAGGCGTGCAACCTGCAGACGGCCTTGTGATTCCGCATTCAGATTGGCGCGGAAGTCTGCCAGCAGGTTTCCGCTCGCTACGATGTAGCCTCCGCTCCATGGTACGCCTGTACTGCTTTCCGGCATGGCGCCTAGTCCTGATACAATGGCATGGTGAGGGTTCATGCCTCCCATGATGGAACCGATGACTGGATCATCAGCCGCTTTTTCCTGTTCATCAAGCGGGGCATCCTCAAGAAGTCTGGCGATCATGGTAGCGATCATTTCAACGTGCCCGATTTCTTCAGTTGCCGTATCCATCAGCAAATCCTTGTATTTTTCATTTCCTCTTGTATTCCAGCCTTGAAATAAGTACTGCATGGCAACTGAAATTTCTCCGAATTGCCCGCCTAAAATTTCTTGCATTTTTTTAGCGAATAATGGATCTGGACGATCTGGCTTAGCAGGATGCTGCAGCTTTTTCGTATGCTTAAACATGTTCCCATCTCCTTTTTCGTTTATCTCTTTTTATATTTCCGATCGTTTGAAAGATAAACGAAAAGCAGCGTATCGAGATGGGGATTACGAATCCTTTCGCAGCTCCAAAAGCTCCTGAATCAGCTTCCGGCCGAAGATAGGCTCGTACTGCCGGTAAACAGGATCAAGGCGCTTCATCCAATCTTTTTTCTCTTTATCTGACAGCTCGTAGATTTTAATAGAAGAATGTTTTTTGATTTCTTCCAGCTGCTCCTTGTTCATTTTTTCGGCATACGTTTCATTCCACTCCGTTGTTTCCTTCATCGCTTCAGTCAAAATACGTCTTGTTTCCGGTGTTTGCGCGTTCCAGAAATGCTCATCAGTCATGACAGCATAGCCGAGATAACCGTGGCTGCTTATTGTCAAATAGTCTTGAACATTATAAAATTTTTTAGAATAGATGTTTGAGATTGTGTTTTCCTCGCCGTCTACTATATTGTTTTCTAACAGCTGAAAAGTAGAATTGAAAGATTCCTGGTGGGGTGCTGCACCAAGCAGCTTGAACTGGTCCTCTATTACATTACTTTGCATAATGCGCAGGTCTTGTCCCTTTAAATCATCCGGGGTTTTGACCGGGCCTTGATTCGTGGTGATTTGCTTAAAGCCGTTTGTCCAGTACGCCAGGCCCTTTAATTGGTTTTTCTTTAAAGAATCAAACAGCTGTGTTCCAATTGTTCCGTGCAGCCCTTTTTTAACGGCATCATAGTCTGTAAACGCATACGGAAGATCAAGAACTCCCCATTCAGGAGAGAGCATACCGAGCTTCGATGTGGAGGGGGCGATAAATTGTACGTCGCCATTTTGCAATGCTTCGATTTCTTCAATGTCCGAATACAGGCTTCCATTCGGGAACACTTCAATTTTCATTTTCCCGCCTGATTTCTCGTTTACGAGCTCGGCGAATTTGTTGGCGGCCAGCCCTTTTGGCGTGTTTTCAGCAACAACGTGGCTGAATTTGAATACGATTTGCTCCTGTAAGCCTTCCTGATCGTCATCATACACAATCTCCTCGCCGTTTGAACGGTCATGGAATCCGATAAATAAAGCGGTTGCAATTCCGGCGATCATCAGACCGAGACATGCAAACAAACTCTTCATGAAAAGCCCCCTCCCTTATGTTAAGAATAATGGGGCAGATGTGATTCGTAAAGACCTGAAAGGAGAAGCTGATGAACAAAAAAAAGCTCTCAATCCGCTGGAAAATCACGATCCTTTCCTACATACTCGTCATTTTCTCCTTTTTGATCGGCGGCATTGTGCTCATAGGCAATATTCAGCATACTGAGGAAAGGGAGCTGAAAAAACGGCTGATGAATACGGCTCGGACGGTGTCGGAGATGACCGAAGTGAAAGAGGCGTTATCGCGAAAAGAACAAACAGAAGCCGTCCGTCATGCGGTTGAAGAGATCCGGATGATCAATGAAGCAGACTATATTGTCGTCATGGATATGGATCACATTCGCTATACTCATCCTGTCACCACAAACATCGGAAAAAAGTCAAAGGGTGCAGATGAAGAAGCAGCGTTTGCGGAGCACATTTATTTCTCAGAAGCAACAGGTGAGATCGGGACGGCTGTCCGGGCCTTTTATCCGGTAAAGGATCAGGATTTGAACCAGGTCGGCGTAGTACTCGTTGGAAAAACACTGCCGGGGATGGCTGATATATTGTTTCATTTAAGAAGGGATATCGCCTTCATCGTAGTGCTGACACTCGGGTTCGGCCTGGCGGGTTCGTTCCTGCTGGCCCGTCATATCAAAAAACAAATGTTTCAGCTCGAGCCCCATGAAATTGTCAGAATGTATGAAGAGCGAACCGCTACCTTTCACTCTATGAACGAAGGCGTCATCGCCATTGACAACCGGCATATCATCACAATATTTAATGAAAAAGCCAAACAGATTTTTGAGGTGCAGGGCGATCTGGTCGGAAAGGTGATTTGGGATGTACTCAAGGATTCGCGTTTGCCCGAAATCGTGGAACGGAACAAGGCGGTTTATAATGAAGAAATTCGTGTCAGCGGAAAGGTCATCATGAGCAGCAGGATTCCGATCGTCATGAAGAAAAAAGTCATCGGTGCCGTCGCGATTTTTCAGGACAGAACGGAAGCGGCCAAGATGGCTGAGGAATTGACGGGAGTCAAAAACTTTGTCGAAGCGCTCCGCGTCCAAAATCATGAGCATATGAACAAGCTCCATACCATCGCAGGCCTGATCCAGCTCGGGAAATCTGAAAAAGCGTTGCAGCTGGCGTTTCAGACTTCAACCGAGCAGGAAAACGTCACAGAATTTCTGCATCGCTCCATTCAAAATGACGCCGCGGCGGGGCTTTTGTTAAGTAAAATCAGAAGGGGAAAAGAGCTCGGCATTGCTGTGCATATTGATGAAAACAGCAGCCTGCAGCAATTTCCCGAGCATGTTGACCAGCATGATATCGTCGTGCTTCTCGGCAACCTGATTGAAAATGCCTTCGGCTCGTTTGAAACCGTTCAGTCTGATGACAAACGAATTGACATCAGCATTGAACAAACGGAGGATATCCTTGCGATTTTAATAGAAGACAACGGATGCGGGATTCAACACACACATATGCCGTACCTTTATGAAAAAGGATTTACAGTGAATAAAACAGGCGGCACAGGCTATGGCCTCTATTTAGTCAAGCAAATAACAGACAAAGGATCGGGTGCGATAGAGGTCGATTCACACCCGGGACAGGGAACGTCTTTTTCAATCGTTTTTCCGATGAAGGGGGAGGAAGCGCAGCATGGCTCGTAAGGAAATCAAGGTTCTGCTCATTGAAGACGATCCGATGGTTCAGGAAGTCAATAAGGATTTCATAACAAAAGTTAAAGGCTTTACCGTCTGTGCACAAGCGGGAAACGGGGACGAAGGCATCAAGCTGATCAAAGAACAGCAGCCTGAACTCGTGATTCTGGATGTATACATGCCGAAAAAAGACGGGATCAAAACCTTGCAGGAGATCAGAAAGCAAAAGCTTGAGGTAGATGTCATCGTCGTATCCGCTGCAAAAGACAAGGAAACAATTGCTCTTATGCTGCAAAATGGAGCAGTTGACTATATCTTAAAACCGTTTAAGCTCGAACGCATGAGACAGGCGCTTGAAAAATATAAGCGGTATAAACAAAAAATAGAGGAAAACGACACGCTGTCCCAGGATCAGCTTGATGCCATCCTCAATATCCCGCAGCAGGCCGTACAGGATCTGCCGAAGGGGTTGAATCATTTTACGATGAATGAGCTCATTGCTTTTTTGAAGCAGCAAACGTCGCCTCTTTCTGCTGAAGAGGTTGCCAAGGCTCTCGGCATCGCCAGAGTGACAGCGAGGCGATATCTTGATTATCTCGAAAAGAACGGAACGATTCAGCTTGATGTTCAGTACGGAGGAGTCGGACGCCCCGTCAACCGCTACATATTTAAAGTGTAAACCTGAGACCAAAAAGACCAAAATGTCCGTTATGAACATAAACTTCCCCGCTCCTAATGAAAACGCTATCATTCTAGTAAGAAAGACACAAAGGCGACTAGGACAGGGGAGGGAGAATATGAAACTGTTTAAAAATTTAACAGTTCAAGTCATAACCGCGGTCATCATCGGGGTCATTGTCGGATTGGTTTGGCCGGATGTCGGGAAAGAAATGAAACCGCTTGGCGATACCTTTATCAACGCTGTGAAAATGGTGATCGCTCCAATCATTTTCTTCACAATCGTTCTCGGGATTGCAAAAATGGGCGATATGAAGAAGGTTGGAAAAGTAGGGGGAAAAGCATTTATCTATTTCGAGGTTGTTACGACCCTTGCACTCATTATCGGTTTATTTGTCGTCAATATTATGAAGCCGGGTGCGGGCCTCGATTACAGCAAGCTTGAAAAGGGAGATGTCTCACAATACACCCAAAATGGCGGTCAGGGGATCGACTGGGTTGAATTTGTCACACACATCGTACCGTCCAACATGGTTGATGCCTTCGCAAAAGGGGATATTTTGCAGGTCTTATTCTTTTCCATTCTTTTCGGAGTCGGTCTAGCGGCGTTAGGTGAAAAAGGGAAAAGCGTCATTGATTTCTTTGATAAAATTTCACATGTCTTTTTCAAAATTATCGGCTATGTTATGCGTGCCGCTCCAATCGGTGCATTCGGAGCGATGGCGTATACGATCGGGCACTTCGGACTCGATTCCATCAAGCCGCTTGCCAGCTTAATGCTGTCCGTGTATATCACAATGTTCCTGTTCGTGTTTGTTGTTTTAAATATCATCTGCAAGCTATACGGATTCAGCCTGTGGAATTACCTGCGCTTCATCAAAGATGAGCTTCTCATCGTGCTCGGCACAAGCTCTTCAGAATCGGTTCTTCCGAGAATGATGGATAAAATGGAACGCTACGGCTGTTCAAAATCAGTCGTCGGGCTCGTTATTCCGACCGGGTATTCGTTTAACCTTGACGGAACATCCATTTATTTATCAATGGCGACTGTCTTTCTGGCTCAAGTGTTTGGAGTGGATCTCAGCATCGGCCAGCAAATTACGATTATCCTCGTTCTGATGCTGACTTCGAAGGGGGCAGCCGGTGTGACAGGAAGCGGATTTATCGTTCTTGCGTCAACGCTGTCAGCACTTCAGGTCATTCCGCTTGAGGGTCTTGCGCTTCTGCTTGGTGTCGACCGTTTCATGAGTGAAGGAAGAGCGATTGTGAACCTGATCGGAAACGGAATCGCCACAATCATCGTTGCAAAAAGTGAAAAAGAATTCGATGAAGCAAAAAGCGTGGAGGCTGTTGAAGGCATGAAAAAAATGAAAGCAGCAGTCTGAAAAAAAACGGCCCATTATGGGGCCGTTTTTTTAATTGTTTAAGAATAATTAAGGTGAGGACAGAGACCTCAGCATTTTTTTGTTATATAATTTACAAATGGATACTATATTGAATGAAGGACGTTTGTCCTAACAGGAGTGTATAAATGGCCGCTTTAGTAAAATTTTTTCAGCACCCGGGAGTAAGGCGTTTTTCCATCTTTGTCGTGTTAACTGGTGTGTTATATCTATTTAAGAGCATGATCAACTTAATATTGCTGACCTTCATTTTCACATTTCTTATGGATCGTTTGGAGCTTGTCGTCCGGCAGTTTTTAAGCCGGTTCTTCCGCGTGAGCCAGCGGGTTGTCATTACGTTTCTCTACATTTTGCTGGCCGTGCTGCTTACAGTCGGAGGGTTTGTGTTTTATCCGGTCGTTGCCGCACAGATTCAGCAGCTGATCAAGCAGATTAAACATATTGCGTATCATCCAAGCAGCATTCCTTTCTTTGATGAGATCACAAGTGTTTTCGGAGATATTAATATCAGTTCGTATGTCAAAGAGGGTTTCAATGTACTATATACGTATCTGGCCGATATCAGCACATTCGGCTTGCAGATCGTGATGGCGCTCATTCTCAGCATGTTCTTCTTATTTGAGAAAAAACGGCTGTCTGAATTTATGGAGCAGTTTAAAACGAGCAAGCTTGCTGTTTTTTATAATGAGATTGCTTTTTTCGGAGGTAAATTCGCGAGAACGTTCGGCAAGGTGCTTGAGGCACAATTTATCATTGCGCTCGTGAACTGCATACTGACTTTTATTGCGCTCTGGATTATGCACTTCCCTCAGCTGTTGGGGCTGTCCATCATGGTTTTCTTTCTCGGATTGATCCCAGTAGCAGGCGTTGTCATCTCCCTGATTCCGCTTAGTATTATTGCATACAGCACAGGCGGCGGAATGTATGTGCTCTACATTGTGCTCGTCATTTTCGCCATTCATGCGATTGAGACATATTTCCTCAATCCGAAGCTGATGTCAGCGAAAACAGAGCTGCCGATCTTTTTCACATTTACAGTCCTGATTTTTTCTGAACACTTTCTCGGCATTTGGGGCTTAATTATCGGGATTCCGATCTTTGTATTTCTCCTTGATATTCTTGATGTAACCAACAAGGAAAATAGGCCTAAAAGACCTCGAGAGAAAAGTAACAAAAAATAGTTTACAAAATTGGATATTTTCTGTATAAATAAAACTACATCATACAAAAGTAAGCCACACGCTTAATCCTTTTTAAAAGGAGTGGGGGACCCGATCTTTTGGGGTTCATTTTTCATCTGAAAAACGGACATCTCTTCGTCCGAACCCGGCAGCTAACCTCATCAGCGTGAAGAGAGAATCCTGTGGTTTTATGATACAGCCAAAGTCCGCGGGAGTCTCTTGCGGGCTTTTTTTCAAAAAAGGAGGAATGCGGATGAAACTGGCAAGAAAGATCATCATTGCATTGGTTCTGGGTGCCGTCACGGGGATTATTCTTAACGTAACATCACCTGAATTATTTGAAAATTTGAATAAGTTTGTATTCGGGCCTCTTGGCACCATCTTTTTAAATCTCATTAAAATGCTTGTCGTACCGATTGTTTTTTTCTCTCTTACATTAGGAGTTGCCGGGCTTGGCGATCCTAAAAAGCTTGGCAGAATCGGTGTGAAGGCCATTTCTTATTTTCTCATCACGACAGCGGTGGCGATTACGATCGGGCTTATACTGGCGCTTGTCATTAAGCCGGGTGAGTTCGGCACTTATGATGTCTCATCCGCTAAATTCGAGGCAGAAGAAGCGCCGAGTGTTGCTGACACACTTCTGAACATGATTCCGGCCAATCCCGTTCAAGCGATGACCGAAGGGAATATGCTCCAGATTATCGTGTTTTCCATTTTTGTCGGACTCGGGATTACGATGCTAGGCAAAAAAGCGGATATGCTTTTGAAAGTCGTGGAGCAGGGCAATGAACTGATGATGTATCTGGTCAACCTGGTCATGAAGTTTGCGCCATACGGCACGTTTGGTCTCATTGCGACAGCTATCGGCAGCCAGGGATTCAGTGCAATAAAAGCGATGGGGCTGTACATGATTGTTGTTACACTGTCTCTTGTCATACATGCAATCGTCACATACGGTTCAACAGTGGCTCTTTTAGCAAAAAGAAATCCGATTACATTCTTTAAAGATTTCTCAGAAGTTATGGTCGTTGCGTTCAGTACCTCAAGCAGCAATGCAACGCTTCCGGTATCAATGGATGTAGCCCAGAAAAAACTAAAAGTGCCTGAGCCGATCAGCAGCTTCGTTCAGCCGCTCGGGGCGACGATTAACATGGACGGGACAGCTATTATGCAAGGGGTGGCCACCATCTTCATTGCACAGGTATTCGGACATGATCTTACATTTACGCAATTGCTGATGGTGATATTGACGGCTGTATTAGCAAGTGTGGGAACTGCGGGTGTTCCGGGAGTGGGTTTGATTATGCTCGCTATGGTGCTTCAATCAGTCGGCTTGCCTGTTGAGGGTATCGGATTGATCCTCGGAATAGACCGCTTGCTCGATATGCTTCGCACAGTGGTCAACACAACAGGAGACGCGGCCTGTGCCGTCATCATTACAGAAACAGAAAAGAACAAACAGCCGGAGCAAGCACCGACTCTATCGGTTTAACCAAACATTTGGAAGCAACAAATGCTATAATACAAACAGTGCCTATTTTTAGGCACTGTTTATTTTTGTCGAAAAAAGGAGGAAGGCTTTATGGCTGAGCCGATTTTACATATTGAAGGCCTTGATAAAAAAATAGGGTCTAAACAGATTTTAAAACAGATCAGCATGGACGTCAGGCAGGGAGAGATTATCGGTCTTCTCGGTCCGAACGGTTCCGGAAAAACGACACTCATCCGCATCATCGTCGGACTGTTAAAACAAAACAGCGGAAGCGTGGCCATCAACGGATTCAAGCATGATACTGAGTTCGAACAAGCGATGGAAGCTGTCGGCGCGATCGTTGAAAACCCTGAGTTTTACCCGTACCTGTCAGGCTGGGAAAACCTCAAACACTTTGCAAATATGCACAAAAAGATAACTGATGAAAGACTGGACGAAGTGGTGGAACGAGTCGGGCTGACGTCAGCAATTGATGATAAGGTGAAAACCTACTCCCTCGGCATGCGCCAGCGTCTCGGCATTGCCCAGGCAATTCTTCACCGGCCGAAGCTTCTCATTTTAGATGAGCCGACAAACGGTCTTGATCCTGCCGGTATGAAGGATTTTCGCGACCATATTAAGGAGCTCGCCGAAGAGGAAGGAACAGCGGTTTTATTCGCCACTCATTTATTGCGTGAAGTTGAAGACCTGTGTGACCGTGTGATCATCATACAAAAAGGCGAGATCAAAGCAGAAGTGAGCCTGAATGGAGCCGGTCAGAAAACGGAAAAAGCCGTTATTGAAGTGCAACCGGCGCAAAAAGCGCTCGATTGGCTGACGGGCAATGGATACACAGCTGAACGTAAAGACGGCTCCATCGTGGTGGATATAGCGAAAGAAAATATACCAGAGCTGAACCGCTCGCTAGTCGGACAAGGACTGAACGTATTTTCAATTATGCCTTATACGCAGTCACTGGAAGACGAATTTATAAAAGCGACAACCGCTCATCAAGAGGAGGGAGAAGAGCTTGTCTAAATTAATATGGAATGAACATATGAAACTCTTTAATCGGAAAGTCACATTTGTTTCGCTTATATTGATGGCCGTATTTCAATTTTTCATGGCGCTGATCATTAAACGGATCGTTATCAGTGCCGGAACTGACGAAAACTTCATCGGCTACTTTTCCTATACACCGACCCTGAATATCTTGCTGCAGGCGTTAACCATTGTCATTGCAGCGACGATTATTTCTAATGAATTTGATAAAAAGACAATCAAATTTCTGCTTATTCGCCCGGTCAAGCGGCAAAAGGTCTTTTGGTCGAAACTTATGGCAGTTGTAATGGTCAGCTTCTATCTTTATCTGGCATACTACATTCTGGCTTTATTATTCGGTCTTGTCTTTTTTGGCACGTCCGTGACATCTGAATCAAAAACATTGTTCATCAACACATTGGAGCTAATCGGCACAAACTGGCTAGAAGCGGTGCTGATGGGATTATTCGGTTTGCTTTGTTCATCACTGTTCCGCAACAGTGCCATTTCAGTTGTTGTTTCTTTTGTCGTTTTATATGGAGCAAGTTCACTTGTGCAAATCATGAAGCTGTTTGAAAACAAATGGGGAAGCTTTTTGCTTTTTGCAAACACGGACTTCACTCAGTACAAAAGCGGACAAACGGCTCTGTTTTCAGGCATGACGCCATTGTTCTCTGTAGGGATTATTGTGATTCATGCTGTTTTCTTCATTGCCGTTGCCTGGTGGAGTTTCTGCAAACGGGATGTTCGAATCTAAAGGCAAGGAATGACATTTTTGTGAAAAAGCTCACGTAAATCAATATCATTCGATGTTTTGGTTTATAATAAAGGTACTGACGGAGGTGTCTCGAATTGAGGAACTTTATTACCGCTTTACCGATTGTATTGCTGCTTGGATTCTCATTTGTGTCATTCATGTTTCAGTTTGAACATCTTGTATATTTCAGGCTCGCGCTGGGGTTGTTTTCTCTCGTGGGGCTGTACATGATATATAAAATGAAGACGGGTATCCGTTATTTTATCATATATCTGTATGCAAGCTGGATTGTGCTTGCGGCAGTTACTGCCTTTGAAGAGCCGATTTTCTCAAGCTTTTTCTTCGGCGGATTGGTCATGACAATGGGTTACCTGACTTATATGCTCATTTATCTCGGTATGAAACAAGACCGGGATGCAAATCCGGTTTAAACACGCTGTTCCCTCGGGAACGGCGTGTTTTTCTATCGTGGACAAATTGTTAACAGTTGCGGAATCATGGCTGGAAATCTATAATACATATTAAATTTATCGGAATTGAAAAAATGGGGGGCTGCCGGATGTCATTATTTGTACGGAACGAAAAACAGCGGCAATGGATAGAGAAAATAGGACAGCTAGCGGATGAATTTCAGCAAACAGCCGCTGAGGATGATGAACAGGGACGATTTCCTGCCGAAAAAATACAAAAACTGCGTGATTCGGGATATACGGCGATAACCGTGCCAAAATCCCATGGAGGAGCAGGAATGTCTGTTTACGACATGCTGCTTTTTCAAGAGCGGCTTGCACGGGGAGATGCTCCTGCAGCTCTGAGCATCGGCTGGCATTTAAGCGTGATGGGAGAGCTCGGAGAAGGAAACAGCTGGGATGAAGATGTGTTTGCGTTTATCGCAAAGGAAGTCCAAAACGGCGCCGTGATCAATAGAGCAGCGACAGAAGCGAAAACCGGGAGCCCGACCAGGGGAGGACGCCCCGGGACTGCCGCCGTCAAAAAGGACGGCAAATGGGTGGTGAATGGAAGAAAAACGTTTACGACAATGTCGCAAGCGCTTGATTATTTTTTAGTGACGGCATGGATTGAAGAAAAACAAACAACAGGTGTCGTGTTGGTTCATAAAAATGATCCTGGTGTATCAATTGAAGAAACATGGGATATGATGGCGATGCGGGCTACCGGCAGCCATGATCTTGTATTAAACGAGGTAACGCTGGAGGACGATAAACTGGTAGAGTTGCTTCAAGGGCCGCGGGGAGCAAAGCCAAATGGCTGGCTGCTCCATATTCCGGCGGTTTATCTTGGCGTGGCTCAAGCTGCTAGAGACTATGCGGTGCGCTTTGCCTCCGAGTATTCTCCAAATAGTTTGAAGGGGCCGATCAAGGATGTTCCGGCCGTTCAGCAAAGAACAGGCGAAATGGAGCTTGAATTGCTGAATGCCAGACACTTTCTTTTTCATGCGGCTGAATTGTATGACGATCCGGAGCGCCGCCCTTACTTGAAGAGTGAGCTCGGTGCGGCAAAACATATCGTCACAAACGCCGCGCTTTCTGTTGTAGACAAAGCGATGAGAATTGCAGGGGCCAAAAGCCTCGAACGCACCAATCCGCTTCAGCGCTATTACCGGGATGTGCGCGCCGGTCTCCATAACCCGCCGATGGACGACGCGGTCATTCAAAAGCTGGCCGCAGAAGCTTTCAATACATAAAAAAGAGCCTTTGCCGGCTCTTTTTTATGTATTGTTTTGTTCCTGGAGATTCTTCTGATGCTTGCGGTCAATTCTGTCGTAAATGACGTTCATCAGCTTTGGATTGCCCATGATCGCCTCTTTGTTTTCCTGGATCAGCTGTTGGTAGGTTTTTATTTTACGCTTTGGCATGCCCTGGCGCCTCCTGACAATGTTTTGTATTCACTTTCCAGCTCCATCAGCGACAATTCATACAAATGACGCTTTGACTTTTTGTATATACCATTCTGTATTAACAGATGAATGAGATGCTTTTTTCTGATTTCTGCAGACTGAGGTGTCATTGTGTCACCAACCTCCAATCAAACGATATTGATAATCATTATCAATTAACCTCAGTATACAATGTCCGCCACAGCCTGTAAAGGTGAAAACAGTCCTATTCTTTCGTAAGTAAGCAAACCTTCAACATATCGACAAAAAGTTTCCCGGGCAATAATTTGCTGTCGAAATTTCCCTCCCCGTTGAGAATCGCTGCTGCTATTTTTCATGTTTTTAACCATACTATGTAATAGAATGGAGGCTGGTATTCAATGGGGAGGACAGATAATCTTAAAAAGGGAGAAAAAGGAGCACTCCTCAATATTTTGGCATATATCATTCTTGCTGCTGTGAAGCTGACAATCGGAATACTGTATCATTCTGAAGCGCTGAGAGCAGACGGGTTAAACAATGGGACAGATATTGTGGCGTCAATAGCGGTGCTGATCGGACTGCGTATTTCGCAAAGGCCGGCTGACAGTGACCACCCATATGGCCATTATCGGGCTGAAACAATTTCGTCCCTTATTGCGTCTTTTATTATGATGGCTGTTGGAATTGAAGTGTTAATCGGCGGAGGAAAAGCGATTGCGGGCGGCACATCAGAAACGCCAAGCCTTATCGCGGCGTGGACGGCTTTAGGCAGTGCAGTGTTTATGTACGGCATCTATTTATATAACAAAAGACTCGCAGCATCCATTAAAAGCTCTGCACTTATGGCGGCGGCGAAGGACAGCAGGTCAGACGCATTTGTCAGTGCCGGAGCGTTTATCGGTGTTTTTTCTTCCCAGCTGCAGCTGGCCTGGATAGATCCGGTTACGGCTTTTATTATCGGAATCATCATTTGCAAGACAGCCTGGGATATCTTCAAAGACGCTTCGCATTCATTAACGGACGGGTTTCATTTGAAAGATCTTGAACCTTATAAACAGACTGTCGGCCGGATAGAAAATGTGCATCATCTTAAGGACGTGAAAGCGCGATACTTGGGCAGCACAGTACATATAGAGATGGTCATTACAGTGGATCCGAAGCTGACAGTAGAGGAAGGCCATGGAGTCGCAGATGAGGTAGAAAACAAAATAAAACATGAACACGATGTCACTCATGTTCATGTTCACGTAGAGCCCGACGACATAAAATAGGGCTGCTTATCGAATTAGCTTATATGTTCTGATAAGAATTCAGTCACTTCTTCAGGCGTTTTGGCATTGGCGCTGTGAAGATGGCCTGTTTTTTCTCCATTTTTGAAAATGAGCAGGCTTGGAATACCCATTACCTGATATGTTTCAGCCAGTTCAGGAAGCTCGTCCTTATTCAGCTCGTACCAATCGTTTTGATTGTACGTTTCCAAAATATCGCCGATGAACATATTCATGCGTGTGCAGTCAGGGCACCAATCAGCATAAAACTTTACAATGATTTCTTTATCAGATTGAATCAATTCATTAAATTGTTCTTTTGTTGTGATTTTTTTCATATGTCACATCTCCTTTTCAATGCCATTTTAATATAAAATAAAAAGGAATTACATACAAATGCATTCAGCTTCAGCATGCCCAAAAATAATTAGATCATTTTCTTGTGAAAGTGATAAGATAGTAAAGATGAATTGTAGTGGGGGGAGTATCCATTGAAAACAAGTCTAGGATTAGTGTACGGCGGTAAGTCAGCCGAACATAATGTTTCGCTTCAGACAGCTCTGGCTGTAACAAAAGCGCTAAATACTGAGAAGTTTGATATACATCCAATTTATATAACTGAAAAAGGCGAATGGATAAGAGGCGCACGTTTAACAGAGCCTGTTTCCAACGTAAAAATGCTTCAGCTTGAGCAGGGCGGAACTGCTTTTTCTCCATCTGCTCTCAACCAGGAGATGTTTCCGCAGGAAGTGTCACAACAAAATGAAGCAATTGATGTCGTCTTCCCGCTCCTGCACGGCCCGAACGGAGAGGACGGAACGATCCAGGGAATGCTTGAACTTTTAAATATTCCTTATGTCGGCAACGGTGTGCTCGCTTCCTCAGCTGGTATGGATAAAGTTGTCATGAAGCATTTGTTTGCGCAAGCCGGCCTTGCACAGGCGAAATACACAGCCTTCCTTAAAAAAGACTGGACTCGTTCTCCAGAAGAAAGCTGCGAGCAAGTAGAACAAGAATTGGGCTACCCTTGCTTCGTGAAGCCGGCCAACCTTGGCTCAAGCGTCGGAATCAGCAAATGCCGAAACCGTGAAGAACTGCAAAAAGCGTTTGAGCTGGCGTTCCAATATGACCGGAAAGTCGTAGTCGAAGAAGGCATCAACGGCCGCGAAATTGAAATCGGCGTTCTCGGAAATGATGATCCTAAATGCTCTGCAGTTGGAGAAATCGCACCTAAGACAGATTTCTACGATTACAAAGCGAAATACGAGGATGGAGACACCGACCTGATTATTCCTGCGGCTGTAACAGATGAGGAATACGCGAAAATCAGTGACATGGCGATCAGAGCGTTTAAATCAATTGACGGTTCAGGACTTGTCAGAGCGGACTTTTTCCTGACAGCTGACGGCGAAGTGCTGATCAATGAAGTAAACACGATGCCTGGTTTTACACCGTTCAGCATGTTCCCGCTTCTCTGGAAAGAAGCCGGAGTTGAATACGCTGACCTCATTGAACAGCTTGTAGAGCTGGCTAAAGAACGCCACGCTGAAAAGCAATTGATTAAACATACATTCTAAATGAAGACGGACACTGCCGGTAAAAGGGCAGTGTCTTTTCCCGTATATCACCAAAAGAAAGAGAGGGACCTTACTTGATTAAGCGAACCGTAAAAAAAATTGCCGAAATGGTCAAAGGCACACTGACAAACCCGCAATATGAAAATACAGTCATTCATGGAGTTGCTACAGATACAAGAAAGCTGGAAAGCAATCAGCTTTTCATCCCGCTGAAAGGGGAACATTTTAACGGCCACACTTTTGTGCCGCAGGCTTTTGAAGCTGGTGTGTCTGCCGTTCTGTGGAACCGCTCGGAACCAAATCCGCCCGAGAATCAAGCTGTGATTCTGGTGGAAGATACATTGTCTGCGCTCCAGCAGCTTGCAAAAGCTTATTTACAGGAGCTGGGCACACGTGTCATCGGGGTAACAGGAAGCAACGGCAAAACGACGACCAAAGACATGATTCACACTGTCCTGCAAACGCGGTACCGCGTCCATAAAACAGGAGGAAACTTCAACAACCATATCGGGCTGCCGCTTACAGTGTTAGCGATGCCAGAAGATACAGAAATTGCTGTACTGGAAATGGGAATGAGTGCAAAAGGAGAAATTGACCTCCTGAGCCGCCTGGCAAATCCGGATGCGGCTGTGATAACGAATATCGGCGAATCCCACATGCAGGATCTTGGTTCAAGAGAAGGCATTGCGGAAGCGAAACTGGAAATTATCAACGGCCTGAAAGAAGACGGTGTGCTGATTTATATCGGAGACGAACCGCTCTTGCAAAAAGACTACAGCTGCCAAACGAAAACGTATGGTACTGGAGCGGAAAACGATTATCAGCTGCGGGATGTCAGCCAGAGTGAAGCGGGAACCCATTTTACGATCAAAGGCATAGAAAAAACGTTTTTTATCCCTATACTGGGCAAACATAATGTGATGAACGCCATGGCGGCAATTGCCGCAGGGGCTTATTTCGGCATCACGCCTGAGGATGCGGCAAAAGGATTAAGCGGCCTGAAGGTCACCGGCATGAGACTTGAATTGATGAAAACAGACAGCGGCATTTCTATTATTAATGACGCTTATAACGCGAGCCCGACGTCGATGAAGGCTGCAATCCAACTGACAGAAAGCCTTGACGGATACGGGAAGAAAATGGTCGTGCTCGGAGACATGCTTGAACTCGGCGATCTTGAAGAAACGTTCCATAAGGAATGCGGCGCTGTGATCAGCCCGGACAAAATTGACCACGTCTTTACGTATGGAAAACTGGGGGCATTTATCGCGGAAGGTGCGATGGAACATTTTAGCGAAGAACGCATCAGCCACTTCAGCGACAAAAAAGATCTCACTCAGGCCCTGAAGAATAAAGCGGCAAAGGGAGATTTGATTTTATTCAAGGCGTCAAGAGGTATGAAGCTTGAAGAAATCGTTAAAGATTTAATGGAGAGCCCGTTTTCTTAAAAAATCCTGCGGAAAAAAGCAGATTGCAATCATAAAATAAAAATGATGTGCAGACACTAATGTATGCCGGCCCGAAATAATTTATGTATGACCGGCTGAGGCTATGGTACAATAATGACAGGTTTATTTCGCGATACGAAAATATGTATACGGACCGCCATCCGCTGACTTTAGGTTTTCCGCGGACACAAGGAGCGGGATGGGGCATCGTCCGGCATATTTGGTTAGCAGGTCAGCGAGCGCATTCAAAATGCTGATCTGCTTACCGCGTTATTGAAAAACAAGTAGTGTAATGGTAAGATAAAACTTAAAGTAATTCGGGCTTTGTATACGTAAGGATCCTGTCCTTTTTCCATGGAGGGCAGTTTTTAAGTGGTAAATCACGACATTACTGAAACAGCAATTAGAAGGAGTTTGAATAATTTGACTATAACGTTTCAAGATTTTCAATTAAGTTCTGATCTCATGAAGGCAATTAACCGTATGGGATTTGAAGAAGCAACGCCGATTCAGGCACAAACGATTCCGCTCGGACTTTCAAATAAAGATGTCATTGGACAAGCGCAAACAGGTACAGGTAAAACAGCTGCGTTTGGTATACCCCTTGTTGAGAAAATTAACCCCGAGTCTCCTAATATTCAAGCAATCGTAATCGCACCAACCCGTGAACTAGCCATTCAAGTATCTGAAGAATTATATAAAATCGGACAAGATAAACGTGCGAAAGTTCTTCCTATTTACGGTGGGCAGGATATTGGACGACAAATCCGGGCGTTAAAGAAAAATCCGCATATCATTGTCGGAACACCGGGACGTCTTCTTGACCACATTAACCGCCGCACGATTCGTTTAAACAATGTAAATACTGTTGTAATGGATGAAGCGGATGAAATGCTGAATATGGGGTTCATCGACGACATCGAATCTATTCTTTCAAATGTGCCGAGCGAGCATCAGACGCTTCTGTTCTCAGCTACAATGCCAGCGCCGATCAAACGCATTGCAGAGCGTTTCATGACTGAGCCTGAACACGTAAAAGTAAAAGCAAAAGAAATGACTGTTTCTAACATTCAGCAGTTCTATTTGGAAGTACAGGAACGTAAAAAGTTCGACACACTGACTCGTCTTCTTGACATTCAGTCTCCTGAGCTTGCGATTGTATTCGGACGTACAAAACGCCGTGTTGATGAACTGGCAGAAGCCCTGAACCTTCGCGGATATGCAGCTGAAGGAATTCATGGTGATTTAACGCAGGCGAAACGTATGGTTGCGCTTCGCAAATTTAAAGAAGGTGCAATCGAAGTACTTGTTGCAACTGATGTTGCAGCTCGCGGACTCGATATCTCAGGTGTTACACACGTGTACAACTTCGACGTGCCTCAAGATCCTGAAAGCTATGTTCACCGTATCGGAAGAACAGGCCGCGCAGGTAAAACAGGTATGGCGATGACGTTTATCACACCGCGTGAGAAAAGCATGCTTCGTGCAATTGAACAAACAACGAAACGCAAAATGGACCGCATGAAAGAGCCGACACTTGATGAAGCGTTAGAAGGCCAGCAGCAGGTTACAGTTGATCGTCTTCGTACGACAATCAGCGAAAACAACTTGAACTTCTACATGACAGCGGCAGCTGAGCTGCTTGAAGATCATGATGCAGTGACAGTGGTTGCAGCGGCTATCAAAATGGCTACAAAAGAGCCGGATAGCACACCTGTTCGCTTAACAGACGAAGCGCCGATGATCGGCAAACGCTACAAAAACCAACGCACTTCCAAACGCAGAGACGGACAAGGCGGCGGCTACCGCGGCGGTAAAGGGAAAAGCAGCAACCGTTCTTCCTATGATAAAAAGCGTTCAAACGATCGCCGTTCTTCAGGTGACAGACGCCAGAAAAAATCATACTAATTCTGTAAAGAATTTAAGAGCCTAAAACATGTGTTGTTTTGGGCTTTTTTTATGTTCAAAAATTCATGGCCATTAAGCAAATTTTCAGCTGACGGAACCGTTTTTTCTATGTATGCTTAAAGATGAAACTTTTTCTGCATAAGCGCGTATAAGTAACGATGAGAAAAACGGGAGGTAGGTATTTTGAGAAAGCAGCCAAAAAACCAAATCAGTCCAGACGGATTAAAGGTTTGGCGACTTCAAGAGATAATCATATCCGCTGTCTGCTTGCTTATTGTCATAGCAGTTGCAGTGTTAAGTTATTTTTTCCATTGGCCGTACTGGATCAGCGGCGTGCTCGGCGCAGTTTGGCTGCTGGGTTCGGTTGTGACGATTTATCTGATTCCAAAGATCCGGCACAAAGTGTGGCGTTATGAAGTTCATGAAAACGAAATAGATATTCAATCAGGTATCTTTGTTGTGACACGCGTGATCGTGCCGATGGTCAGGGTTCAGCACGTAGACACCTCGCAAGGGCCGTTATTAAGAAAATACAATCTGGCGACAGTGAAAATCTTCACGGCGGCAACTGTGCATTCGATTCCTGCTTTAGAGATGGAGGAAGCGGATCAGCTGAGAGACTCCATTTCGCGCCTGGCAAGGGTGACTGACGATGATGTCTGAACCGAAACGCCTTCACCCGGCGGCAGTCATTTTGAATTTATCCCATACCATTATTCAAACGATAAAAAATATTATTCTGCCATTCTTTTTTGTGTATATCGTCAACTCTAATCACACTGTCCGTTTTTACGGAGCCATCGCGCTCGGCGTTTTGTTCATCTGGCTCGTGGCAGCAAGCATCATCAAATGGAGAAAGTTTTCCTATCGAATCGAAGATGATGAATTCAGAATCGAAGAAGGCTTGTTTGTGACGAAAAAGAGGTATATATCGATTGACCGGATTCAAACGATGAATACGAGTGCGGGTGTGGTCCAGCAAATTTTCAAGCTTGTCAAACTGCAAATTGAAACGGCTGGCGGCGGCAAAGAGGCGGAAGCGGTATTGTCGGCTATTTCAGTTGAAGAAGCTGAAAGAATCAAAGAAGCTGTATTTAAGAAAAAAGCAGAAAGAAATCCAATCGATACCGATGAAGGCCTGTCAGAAGATAAAGAGGCGCTCCCGGATGCGGAGCCGCAGGTGAACTACAGCATGAATGCAAAAGAATTACTTATGGCCGCTTCAACATCCGGAGGAATCGGCGTGATTATCTCTGCTGTATTTGCGCTCATTTCTCAGCTGGATGAGGTGCTGCCGATGGATTGGCTCTTCAAAAAATTCTCCTTTCTGCAGCACGCCAATATAGGCATATACGCCGTACTTATATTTATTGGTTTATTTATCACCTGGATTCTCAGCATAGCCGGCATGATGTTCAAATATGCTAACTTTCAAATCATGAAAAAAGAGCAGGAATTGGTGATCTCAAGAGGTATTATTGAAAAACACCAAGTCACCATACCGCTTCGCAAAATACAAGCCATCAAAATAAAAGAAAACATCATCCGCCAGCTTTTCGGTTTTGCGACGGTGTCAATCGTCAGCGCGGGCGGCGGAGGAGACCCGGAAAAAGCAGAGGGCGCTTCGACCATTCTGTTTCCGATGATCCACAAAAAAAAGCTTCCTGGCATGCTGCGTACTTTTACGCCGGAATACACGCTGGAAGAAAATCGCCGCCATCTGCCGCGGCGCGCATTGAAGCGGTACTTATTCCGCTCAACCATTTTCTCCATCTTTTTCATCATTCCGCTGTGTATTTTCTTTCAGCCATGGGGTTATCTCTCGATTGTCCTGCTGCCGATTGAATTGTTTTTCGGGTATCTTGCTTATAAAGATGCGGCCTGGGTGATCAGCGGAGACCGTCTCCAGCTGACATCGAGATTTATCGGCAGAACGACTGCAATTGTGTTGAGAAAGCGAATGCAGGTATGCAAAGCGAGCCAATCTTATTTTCAAAAGAAGGGGAAGCTGTATACCATTTCCACCTCGGTAAAATCGTCAAGCCATATGGAAGAATTAACGGTGAGAGATGTGGGAGAAGAGGATGCAGATTTCATTTTAAATTGGTACTCATATGAAAAAGCGGACGGTTAATACCGCCGCTCTTTTTTTGGCACACATAAAAAAGACAGGAGAAACCCGCCGCAAAGTCCAAACAGGTGGGCCATCATGTTAATATTGGAGTTGATAAACGACATGAGAACGGCAAAGGCAAGCAATGTGATAATCATTTTGGAGTTGTCCTGCCCGATCAGCTCTTTACGATAAAGAACCATAAACAGATAAACGCCGAACAGCCCGAAGATCGCGCCGGAAGCTCCGACATGCACATAATCAAGCGGTTCTGTAAAATACGTGCCGATGTTTCCGATCATTCCGGAACCTGCATACACAAGAAGGAAACGCGCTTTTCCGAGCATTCGTTCCAGAGCCGGCGCAAATAAAAAGATGGACATTGAATTAAACAGCAAATGGGTAAACCCTGCGTGAAGAAAAATCGGCGTGACCAGCCGCCACCATTCACCGTTAGCGACGCCAAGGTTATAGCCTGTGACAGCGTCTCTCCACAACACGACTGAAGGAACAGGAAGTGAAAAGAACAGCCAGAGAACGGCCTGAGCAGCCAATATAAAGGTGACGACGGGATAAAGCCTGATAAAGGTTTGAAAGTTTTCAGTCCGTATAAACATGCCGAGCCCCATTTCATCATTTTGGTATTTCTATAGTAACACGTTTATGAGACAAACCATTCAAATAGTACAAGCGCAAAGGAGGGTGTAAAACATGATTTACGGTATAGGATTAGACATCGTTGAGCTTAAGCGGATCGCTTCAATGGCCGATCGTCAGAAACGATTTGCCGAGCGTATTTTAACAGGCGGCGAACTTGCTCAGTATCATGAGCTTTCTGAGAAAAGAAAAATTGAATTTCTCGCAGGAAGATTTGCGGCAAAAGAAGCTTTTTCGAAAGCATTCGGCACAGGAATAGGCAAGAATTTAAGTTTTCAAGATATTGAAGTGACAAAAAATTCGAATGGCAAGCCTTTTATTGTTTGCGCAAAGCTGAGCCAAGCCGCCGTTCATGTGTCAATCACTCATACGAAGGAATATGCGGCTGCACAGGTTGTCATTGAAAGGTTGTCAAGCTAGTCTGCATATTAGGGACACCCCTCTCATATATTTGATAATGCACTAAGGGAGACGAGTTGTTTGAGGCTTTTATGGTACGCCTCTGTTCTGTTTAACCGTGTACCGAGCGTACCGTTAAAGTCAAACAAGCGATTTCTTCCTTTTACATCAATTGAGAAAAAGGGGTTGAAAAAGGTGAGAAAAAGCTTTGTTTTGCTTTTAACGGGACTGCTGGCTGTCCTTATTCTTTCTGCCTGCGGACAAAAATCACAGGAAGATGTCGTTACCGGGCTGGACGAGAAGGCGAAAGAATATACCTCGTACAAAGCAAAAGCAAAAATGACCATTGAGACAGGGAGTGACCCGCAAGTATACAATGTGGAAATCTGGCACAAAAAACCGTCTCTGTACCGGGTCTATTTGGAAAATCCGAAAAAGGACCAAAACCAAGTCATTTTACGAAATGAAAACGGAGTATTTGTTCTCACACCGTCTTTAAATAAGAGCTTCAGGTTTCAAAGCGACTGGCCAAACAACAGCAGCCAAGTCTATTTGTTTGAATCGCTTGTAAAGGATATTCAAAACGATTCGGATGCAGTCTTCACTTCAAAAGAATCAGAATACGTATTTGAAACAAAAACGAACTATCAGCATAACAAAATGCTTCCGACACAAGAAATCACATTTAACAAGAAGGACATGAGCCCGCTATCTGTCAAAGTCATGGATACCGACCGTAAAGTGATGGTGAAAGTAGAGTTCAGCAGCTTCCAATTCAATAAGCAATTTGACAAAGAGTCCTTTGATGAAAAGAAAAATATGACCCTTTCTCAAATGGATGTCGCCACTAGCGCGAAGCCTTCCGACTCTTTTGCCGTCAAAACGCCGCTTGAACTGCCGCTAGGCGTAAAACTGCTTGAAGAAAAAGATATTTCAACGGAAGATGGCAAGCGCGTCATCATGACTTACGGCGGAGAAAAATCGTTTACCTTAATTCAGGAAAAAGCCCAGGTTGCGAAAGCGTCCTCCTCAGTCACGCTGAACGCGGAACCGGTGAATCTCGGCTACACAATCGGCGCTTTGTCAGATGCTTCGCTAACATGGACTTATGAAGGCGTGGATTATCTTCTGTCATCAAAAGATCTTTCACAAGAGGAGATGGTGACAGTCGCCAAAAGCATGAAGGGACAATCATCCAAATAATCTCCTAAAGGCCGAATCAAATTTGGCCTTTTTTTCGTCAGGCAGAATTTCACTTTGCCCTATAATTTTAGTATGATATGTAAATGATATTGAATAAACGCTAGGAAGTGTCATAAATGAGCACAAAACCTTTTTACAGAGACACGTGGGCGGAAATTGATCTGTCCGCGATTAAAGAAAATGTAAGTAATATGAAAAAACACATCGGTGAACATGTCCACCTGATGGCGGTTGTGAAAGCAAATGCCTACGGACATGGGGATGCCGAAGTAGCGAAGGCGGCTCTTGAGTCAGGTGCTTCATGCTTAGCCGTGGCGATCTTGGATGAAGCGATTTCTCTTCGCCAGCGGGGCCTGAAAGCGCCTATATTGGTGCTCGGCGCGGTTCCTCCGGAGTATGTGAAAATCGCGGCGGAATACGATGTGACGTTAACGGGTTATTCTGTTGAATGGCTTCAGGAAGCTGCGCGCCACCTCAAGAAAGCTTCCCTTCATTTTCATCTGAAAGTCGATACGGGAATGAACAGGCTCGGTGTGAAAACAGAAGAAGAGATTCATCACGTGATGAAAATTCTGGAGCGCAACCCGGGCTTAAAATGCAAAGGGGTCTTCACTCATTTTGCGACTGCTGATGAAAAACAAAGAGACTACTTTCTGATGCAGTTTGAACGCTTTAAAGAATTGATTGCTCCTCTGCCTTTAAAGAAAATGATGGTTCACTGCGCCAACAGCGCCGCCGGCCTGCGTCTGAAAAAAGGCTTTTTTAACGCGGTCAGATTTGGCATCGGCATGTACGGCCTGCGTCCGTCAGCGGAAATTACCGATGAAATCCCGTTTAAACTGCGTCCCGCATTCACCCTGCATTCGACCCTGTCGCATGTCAAAAAGGTACATAAAGGGGAAAGTGTCAGCTACGGGGCGGAATACACAGCGGAAAAAGACACATGGATCGGAACGGTACCTGTTGGCTATGCGGACGGCTGGCTCCGCCAATTAAAGGGAACAGAGATACTCGTGAAAGGAAAACGGCTGAAAATCGCCGGCCGAATCTGCATGGACCAATTTATGGTGGAGCTGGATCAGGAATATCCGCCGGGCTCAAAAGTCACATTGATCGGCTGCCAGGGGGATGAATATATTTCCATGGATGAGGTCGCAGGCAGGCTCGAAACCATTAACTACGAGGTGGCTTGTACAATAAGTTCCCGCGTTCCCCGTATGTTTTTGGAAAATGGGAGTATAATGGAAGTAAGAAACCCTTTATTGCAGGGGAATGCAAGCGAATAGCTCATATCACGATAGAGAATTTTTAAAACAGCTTTGCTTGAAGAGTGAATAATGGTATCATTATCACTGGATGGATAAAAGAGTCGTATCCGTAAGTTTGGTGGAGGTGTATGTTTTTTGTCTGAATCCAGCGCAAGAACCGAAATGAAAATCAGCTTGCCCGAAAACCTAGTAGCTGAATTGGATGGTGTAGCGATGCGGGAGAAACGAAGCAGAAACGAACTGATATCACAAGCAGTGAGAGCCTATGTCAGCGAACGAACAACTCGTCACAACCGTGATTTGATGAGACGCGGCTATATGGAAATGGCGAAAATCAACCTGAACATTTCTTCCGAGGCTCACTTTGCGGAGTGCGAGGCTGAAACGACAGTTGAGCGCTTAGTCAGCGGAGGATAATCATTTGATTGTGAAACGCGGCGATGTTTATTTTGCTGATTTATCTCCTGTTGTTGGCTCAGAGCAAGGCGGGGTGCGCCCGGTTTTAGTGATCCAAAATGACATCGGAAATCGCTTCAGCCCAACTGCTATTGTTGCAGCCATAACAGCCCAAATACAGAAAGCGAAATTACCAACCCACGTCGAAATTGATGCAAAACGCTACGGTTTTGAAAGAGATTCCGTTATTTTGCTGGAGCAAATTCGGACGATTGACAAGCAAAGGTTAACGGATAAGATTACTCATCTGGATGATGAAATGATGGATAAGGTTGATGAAGCCTTACAGATCAGTTTGGCACTCATTGATTTTTAGTAATATTTACCTGGTTGCTCAAATAGAGCAACTTTTTTTGTTTTCAAAAAACATTAACGATATAATAGTGGAATAAGAAAAAATATGTTGTTTTTTATCGGGAGGTAAGCGAATTTGATGTCGAATCAGACTGTCTATCAGTTCATAGCCGAGAATCAAAATGAACTGCTTCAATTGTGGACTGACACACTAAAAGAATTAAGTGAACAAGAATCATATCAGCTGACTGACCAAGTTTATGAAAATATATCTAAAGAATATATCGACATTCTGCTTTCATCTGTTAATGATGAGAGCGCTGCTGAAAGCCAAATCAGCGAACTGGCGCTGAGAGCCGTCCAAATCGGACTTTCTTTGAAGTTTCTGGCTACGGCGCTTGCTGAATTCTGGAAGCGTCTCTACACGAAGATGAACGATAAGAGATTGCCAGATCAAGAGAGTACGGAATTAATCTGGCAGATTGACCGCTTCTTCAGTCCGATTAATACAGAAATTTTTAATCAGTACTCCATCTCATGGGAAAAAACAGTATCCCTGCAAAAAATTGCACTGCAGGAGCTTTCTGCGCCGCTGATCCCGGTTTTTGAAAATATAACGGTCATGCCGCTGGTCGGAACGATTGATACGGAACGCGCAAAACGAATTATGGAGAATCTGCTTAACGGCGTTGTCAAACACCGTTCCCAAGTCGTGCTGATCGATATTACCGGTGTGCCTGTCGTCGATACGATGGTTGCCCATCATATTATTCAGGCGTCTGAAGCGGTAAGGCTTGTCGGAGCGAAATGCCTGCTCGCCGGAATCCGTCCGGAAATTGCTCAGACCATCGTCAATCTGGGCATTGATTTATCCCAAGTTATTACTAAGAATACCCTGCAAAAAGGAATTCAAACAGCATTGGAAATGACGGATCGAAAAATCGTTTCATTGGGGGAATAATATTGTGAGACATCCGAAAATCCCGATCTTGAAACTGTATAATTGCTTATTAGTATCTATTCAATGGGAACTAGATGATCAAACCGCATTAACCTTTCAAGAAGACTTATTAAATAAAATATACGAAACAGGTGCAAACGGGGTCGTCATTGACCTGACATCTGTGGATATGATTGATTCATTTATCGCCAAAGTGCTGGGTGATGTCATCACAATGTCTAAGTTAATGGGCGCAAAAGTTGTCTTAACCGGCATTCAGCCCGCCGTTGCGGTGACGCTGATTGAACTTGGAATCGCGCTTGAGGAAATCGAAACGGCGCTCGACTTAGAGCAAGGGCTTGAGACATTGAAGCGGGAATTGGGGGAATAGCGAATGAACGACCAATCCTGTGTAAAGATCATGACAGAATGGGATATCGTGGCCGCCAGACAGCTTGGGCGAAACGTTGCAAAAGAGCTGGGTTTCGGCACAGTAGACCAGGCAAGGATCACAACGGCTATATCAGAATTAGCCAGAAATATTTATTTATATGCCGGCAAGGGCCAGATTGGAATTGAACAGGTCACAGACAGAGGAAAAAAGGGCCTGAAAATTATAGCGGAAGACAAAGGGCCGGGGATTCCTGATATCCGAAAAGTCATGGAAGACGGGTTTTCAACGTCAGGCGGACTGGGAGCGGGACTTCCCGGCGTGAAAAGGCTGATGGATGAATTTAGCTTAAATTCCGTAGCGGGGGAAGGAACAGAGATACAAGCCATAAAATGGCTTCGGTAGGAGGTTAGAAAGTGGATTTTAGGGAGGTTATTGAGCAGCGGTACCATCAGCTGCTTAACCGATATATAGCCGAATTAACAGAAACATCTTTATATCAAGCCCAAAAATTCAGCCGAAAAACAATCGAGCATCAAATTCCGCCGGAAGAAATCATCAGTATTCACCGAAAAGTGCTGAAGGAGCTGTATCCGAGTCTCCCGGAAGATGTTTTTCATTCGCTGGATTTTTTAATAGAAGTCATGATTGGATATGGAATGGCTTATCAAGAGCATCAAACCCTCAGAGGGATACAGCAGGAAATTAAATCAGAAATTGAAATCGCAGCTAATGTACAGCAGACGCTTCTGGGAACAAAAATTCCGGAGGAAGAAGCGCTGGACATCGGCGCGATCAGTGTGCCCGCCAAACAGATGAGCGGTGATTATTACCATTTTGTTAAAGACAAAGAGTCCATTAATATTGCCATTGCTGACGTCATCGGCAAAGGAATTCCGGCAGCTTTATGTATGTCTATGATTAAATACGCGATGGATTCTTTGCCGGAAACGGGCATTCACCCTTCACAGGTGCTGAAAAACTTGAATCGTGTTGTTGAACAAAACGTTGATGCCAGTATGTTTATTACGATGTTTTATGCCAATTACAATACGGACAGTCATCGATTTACATACGCTTCAGCGGGACATGAACCGGGATTCTACTATTCTCAAAAAGACAATGCATTTTACGATTTAGAAGCTAAAGGGCTGGTTCTCGGGATCTCGCAGGATTATGACTACCGGCAATTTGACCAGTATCTCGAAAAGGGAGATATGATTGTTTTATTTTCTGACGGCGTTACAGAATGCAGGACAGAAAACGGTTTCTTGGAGCGTCTTGATATACAGAAGCTCATTGAGGAACATATGTGTTGCTCTGCGCAGGAAATGGTCAAAAACATATATGACAGCCTCCTCAAATTGCAGGATTTTCAGCTTCACGATGATTTTACGTTAATTGTTTTAAGAAGAAAGGTTTAGCGTTTGCCAGCCGAGGGTATACAACAACTATGATTTAAAGGATACTTTGAGGTGATATGAATGAATATAAATGTTGATGTGCGACAGAATGTGAATGATATACAAGTAAACATTGCAGGAGAAATTGATGTGTATTCAGCTCCGGTTCTCAGAGAAAAACTCGTTCCTCTGGCAGAACAAGGCGCTGACTTAAGGATTTGCCTGAAGAATGTCAGCTACATGGACAGTACCGGACTTGGCGTTTTTGTAGGTGTATTTAAAACAGTGAAAAAACAAGGCGGTTCGCTCAAGCTTGAAAATCTGTCTGACCGCCTGATCCGTCTGTTTGAAATTACAGGTCTAAAGGACATCATTGATATTTCTGCAAAGTCAGAAGGTGGAGTGCAATGAAGAACAAAGCTGATTACATCGAAATGAAAGTGCCGGCCCAGCCTGAATACGTAGGGATTATACGGCTGACTCTGTCAGGCGTCGCTAGCAGAATGGGCTATACGTACGATGAGATTGAAGATTTGAAAATCGCAGTGAGTGAAGCGTGTACAAATGCGGTTCAGCACGCATATAAAGAAGACAAAAACGGGGAAGTGTCAATCCGATTCGGTGTGTTCGAGGATCGTTTAGAGGTCATTGTGGCGGATGAAGGCGACAGCTTTGATTTTGATGAAAAGCAGCAGGATCTTGGACCGTACACACCTTCACACACAGTCGATCAATTATCAGAAGGAGGGCTCGGTCTATATTTAATGGAAACGCTCATGGATGAAGTCAGAGTGCAAAACAACTCCGGCGTCACCGTAGCGATGACAAAGTATTTAAATGGGGAGCGAGTTGATCATGACACAACCATCAAAAACTACGAAACTAACTAAGGATGAAGTCGATCGGCTCATAAGCGATTACCAAACAAAACAAGATGAACAGGCACAGGAAACGCTTGTGCAGGTGTATACAAATCTGGTTGATATGCTTGCGAAGAAATACTCAAAAGGCAAAAGCTTCCACGAAGATCTCCGCCAGGTCGGCATGATCGGGCTTCTCGGCGCAATAAAACGCTACGATCCCGTGGTGGGCAAATCGTTTGAAGCTTTTGCGATTCCGACAATTATCGGGGAGATTAAACGTTTCCTTAGAGATAAGACGTGGAGCGTTCATGTTCCGAGACGAATCAAAGAACTGGGGCCGAGAATCAAAATGGCGGTCGATCAGCTGACGACAGAAACACAAAGGTCGCCGAAAGTGGAAGAGATTGCTGAATTCCTCGATGTATCAGAGGAAGAGGTTCTTGAAACCATGGAGATGGGGAAAAGCTATCAAGCCTTATCTGTCGATCACAGCATTGAAGCAGATGCGGACGGAAGCACAGTTACCATTCTCGATATCGTCGGATCACAGGAGGATGGATATGAACGGGTGAACCAGCAAATGATGCTGCAAAGCGTGCTTCATGTCCTTTCAGACCGTGAAAAACAAATCATAGACCTAACGTACATTCAAAACAAAAGCCAAAAAGAAACTGGGGACATTCTCGGTATATCTCAAATGCACGTCTCGCGTCTGCAGCGCAAAGCTGTGAAGAAGCTTAGAGAGGCCTTGATTGAAGATCCCTCCATGGAGTTAATGTAATGATCCAGGTTGAAGAAAACCAGCATATTCAAACCCTTGTATACCAACTGAATAAAGAAGGAAAATCCATTTGCGGCGACAGCTTTTTTATGAAAGCTGATGACAAAGAATTGATTTGTGCGGTAGCTGACGGACTTGGAAGCGGATCGCTTGCCAACGAATCTTCTTCAGCAATCAAAGACTTAGTGGAAAACTATGCGAACGAAGACGTACAAAGCATTATCGAACGCTGTAATCAGGCGATGAGAAACAAAAGAGGGGCGACAGCTTCTATCTTGAAAATCAACTTTGAACAAAGGCAGTTTGCGTACTGCTCCGTCGGAAATGTACGTTTTATCCTGCATTCCCCGTCTGGTGAAAGCTTTTATCCTCTGCCGATTTCAGGCTATTTATCAGGCAAGCCGCAAAAATACAAAACGCACACCGCTACCTATGAAAAGGGTTCTAAGTTCATTATACATACAGATGGACTCAACGTACCCGATATCCGCTCCCATTTGAAAAAAGGCCAATCGGTAGAAGACATATCGAATTCACTGAAAATGTACACGACATCAAGAAAAGACGATCTGACATATATTCTTGGGCAGCTGTCCTAGAAGAGCAGAAAAAAGAAGCTGGGAAAGCCGGCTTCTTTTTTTGTGATTGACTATTAGTAAGTGCACTTATTATACTTGATAAGTGTACTTATTATTTAGGGGGATTACAAATGTGGAAATATGAATACACTGCAATATCAGATGCGGCACCAGAAGAAATCTGGAAATATTATCAGCACCCAGAATCCTGGAAACAGTGGGATGCGGGCATCACATCAGCTTCTCTGAAAGGGCCGTTTCAAAATGAAACGGAAGGAGCATTGCTTTTGCGAGGAAATACAGTTCCATTTTGGCTTGAACATGTGGAGAAGCATCAATCATTTTCTGTCATATCCCACCTTCCGAATACAAATGTAAAAATGGAATTTTATCATGTACTGCAAAAGCGACAAGAGGGACTAAACATCACGCATGGGGTTGTATTGGAAGGCGCAGAAGCAAAAAAATGGGGAGAAAAAATCGGGCAGGAACTGTCTAAAGACATCCCAGAGTCAGTCAACTGCCTTGTCCGTCTTTGCAAAGGAATGCTAAGATGAACACAAAATATTGGATTGGCGTCGTGTCAGAGCAGCATGTTTTAAAAGGGACCGCCGGCGGATTTGCCCAAGTATGCCACGGTAAAAAAGCGCCTCTTGCCAGGATGAAAGAGAATGATTGGCTTATTTATTATTCTCCGCGAGATGCATATCCGGACGGCAGGCTGCTGCGATGTTTTACCGCTATCGGAAAAGTGAAGAGCGGAAACGTCTATCAATATCAAATGGCTCCGGACTTTATCCCATACCGGTTAGACATTGATTACTTTCCGTGTGAAAAAATAGGTTTTTACGATATTAAATCTCAGTTGGAATTTGTTCAGGAAACAAATCATCTCGGGCTTTTATTTCAAAGAGGGCACTTTGAAATCAGCAAAAATGATTTTTTGACAATATCACAAGCGATGGGAGTAATATAAGTGAAATGGCACTCTAAATTTAGCGGACCGAACACAAGTCCAGGTTTTTTATTATGGCAGGTCACACAAAGCTGGCAGCGGAAAGTAGGGAAAGCATTGGCTGAGCATGACCTTACCCACGTTCAATTTGTTCTCCTGACCTCATGCAAGTATATGATTGCTCATGGAGAAACCGTCACGCAAAAAAAACTCGCAGGCTTCAGCCAGACCAATATCATGATGGTATCAGAGGTTGTGCGGACGCTTGAGAAAAAGGGATTTATCCAAAGAAGCAAAAATCCTCAGGATAAAAGGGAAGTTCTTCTGTCATTAACAGAAACAGGAGAGGAAAGAGTAACCTCTGCTCTGCCGATTGTCGAGCGGATTGACCAATCTTTTTTTGAAGCAGCCATGATAAAAGAGAACTTTCTAAGCGGCTTACAGGAACTCTTGAAAAATGAATAAAAATACGGGCAGCGGCAGCTGTCTTTTTTTATGTGTTTTTTTCTGTTTTTGATACACTAGAGTAAGAACGACAAAATTGGAGGCTATGGTTACATGGAAACGTCAGCCCTTTTGAAACAGCAAATTGCGAAAGAAATAGGTTTATCACAAAAACATGTTGAAAGCGTCATCCGTCTGCTTGAGGACGGCAACACAGTTCCGTTCATCGCCAGATATCGAAAAGAGCAGACGGGTTCAATGGACGAGGTTCAGATTCAGACCATTTCTGAACGATGGCAATACATACAAAACCTGAATCAGCGAAAAGAAGAGGTGATCAGGCTAATCGCCGAGCAGGATAAACTAACAGATGAATTAAAACGCAAAATTGACCAATCCGTAAAACTTCAGGAAGTAGAAGACCTCTACCGTCCGTATAAACAAAAGCGCAAAACGAAAGCGACAGTCGCCAAAAGCAAAGGCCTTGAGCCGCTTGCCGACTATATTATGACCCTTCCGCAAGATGACCGCCTTGCAGAAACAGCAGACCAATATATCAGTGAAGAAAAAGAAGTGTTCACCAGAGAAGAAGCCATTGAAGGCGCCAAGCACATTATTGCGGAACAAATCTCAGACGAACCGAATTTCAGAAAATGGATTCGCCAGGAAACCTTTAAAAAAGGAACGATCAAGTCAGCTGCCGGAAAATCAGCAGACACAGATGAAAAAAACGTGTACGAAATGTACTACGAGTATGAAGAGCCAATCGCAAAGGTCGTTCCGCACAGAGTACTTGCCATGAACCGCGGCGAAAAAGAAGACATTTTAAAGGTGTCTATCGAACCGCCAGCAGATCACATTAAGGCTTACTTAGAAAAGCAAATCATCAAAAACCGTTCAACGTCTGTAAAAGAAATCTTGCAGGAAACGATTGAAGACAGCTACAAAAGACTGATTCAGCCTGCTATTGAACGTGAAATCAGAAAAGAGCTGTCGGAAAAAGCGGATGAACAGGCGATTCATATTTTTTCTGAGAACCTCAGAAAGCTTCTCCTTCAGCCGCCGATGAAAGGCAAGACGGTTCTCGGTGTAGATCCGGCTTTCCGAACAGGCTGTAAGCTGGCAGTGTCAGATGAAACCGGGAAAGTCTTAAAAATTGATGTGATTTACCCGCATGCACCTGTCAAAAAAACGAAAGAAGCTCATGAGAAAGTGAAAGCGATTCTTGAAGAGTATCAAGTGGAAATGGTGGCGATTGGAAACGGCACGGCCTCCAGGGAGACAGAGCAATTCATTGTGGATGTGCTGAAGGACACGCCGCGTGATATTTATTATGTGATTGTCAATGAAGCGGGGGCAAGCGTATACTCGGCATCTGAGCTTGCCAGAGAAGAATTTCCTGAGCTTCAGGTCGAGGAACGCAGTGCAGTATCCATCGCACGGAGACTTCAAGATCCGCTTGCGGAACTCGTCAAAATTGACCCGAAATCTGTAGGAGTGGGGCAGTATCAGCATGACGTCAGCCAAAAACGCTTAAATGAATCCCTGCGCTTTGTCGTTGAAACAGTCGTAAACCAGGTAGGAGTAAATGTCAACACAGCTTCCGCGGCGCTGCTTCAGTATGTAGCGGGATTATCAAAGTCCGTAGCGGGCAACATTGTCAAAAAGCGGGAAGAGCTCGGTAAATTTTCGAATCGAAAAGAACTGAAAGATATTCCAAGGCTCGGCGCGAAAACCTATGAACAATGTATCGGCTTTTTAAGAGTGCAGGAAGGGACAGAGCCTTTGGATAGAACAGGAATCCACCCGGAAAGCTATAAAGAAACAAAAACGCTTTTGAAAAAGCTTGGTGTTTCAACAGAGCAAATCGGCACAGCGGAATTGAAGGACAAAATCAACAAACTGGAGCTTTCTGAAACAGCAAAGGAACTGGGAATCGGTGAAATTACGCTGAAAGACATTTGTGAACAGCTGACAAGACCTGAACGTGATCCGCGTGATGAGGTGCCTAAGCCTCTGCTGAAAACAGACGTTCTTCAGCTGGAGGATCTGAAAGAAGGAATGGAGCTGCAGGGCACCGTGCGCAATGTAGTGGACTTCGGAGCGTTTGTTGATATCGGAGTCAAACAGGACGGGCTTGTGCACATTTCAAAACTCAGCAATCAATTCGTCAAGCATCCGCTTGATGTTGTATCCGTCGGTGACATCGTGACGGTTTGGGTTGACGGTGTCGATGTACAAAAAGGCAGAGTGTCACTGTCTATGGTAAAATAAAAGCACTGCTTACGAGCAGTGTTTTTTCCTATAGAAATACCAGCATTGATTCAGCAGTTTAATTTGGTAATTATCTTTTTCAAGGAACGCTTTTTGCATCTGCTTTTTCAGCCAATTTGGCATAGGCTCATTCCTCCTCAGCTTTTATCATAAGAGGGGCGGTGATTACCCTATTGTATGCGAACAGTGAATTGTCCCGTTCAATGTTTTTTTAGTGAGGTGCACCATGGATAACAAAGAGCTGCAAAAGCTTACAGAGGATATTTCTAACACATATTTCAAAAAGCCGTTTCGCCATCAGGCTGTTTTCAACGACAGACTCAAAACGACTGGCGGAAGATACCTGTTAACCTCTCATAACATCGAATTGAACAGAAAATATTTGATTGAACATGGGAGGGAGGAACTGATTGGCATTATTAAGCACGAGCTCTGCCATTATCATCTTCACCTTGAAGGAAAAGGATACAAGCACAGGGACAAAGATTTCAGAGCGCTTCTCCAGCAAGTCAATGCGCCCCGCTTCTGTACGCCTCTAAAGAAAAAAACAGAAAGCAACAAAACATATAGGTATATATGTACGGCTTGCGGCCAACAGTATATAAAGAGACGCGCCATGAATCCTGACAGATACAGATGCGGAAAATGCCGCGGGAAAATAAAAAGAATTTTTTCGTAAAAAAGGTTGACGAAACTGGCAAGCCTATGTTACATTATAAAAGTCGTCACGAGAGATAAATAAAAAACATTTACCTCTTGACTCTGAATGACAAACCTGATATAATGAATCTTGTCTCATTA
>NZ_NSDH01000035.1:0-23454 GCF_002289525.1 Bacillus sp. 7705b
CGACGTGGGGGTTCGAGTCCCTTCACCCGCACTTTATTTACAAAGTGAACGCAAATAGGTTTTACTAGGTTAAGAGCCTAATAACCAGCACAAACACAATTTCATTATCACGCGGTCGTGGCGGAATGGCAGACGCGCTAGGTTGAGGGCCTAGTGGGTGAATAACCCGTGGAGGTTCAAGTCCTCTCGGCCGCATCCCAATAATACCAAGGGTTTAACCACCTTTGGTATTATTTTTTTTGTGCGGAAAATACGGCTATGGGAGAAGACTTGCTCACCAAAACTCACCAGTTACTTAAAGTAAGTCATCCAAACGGTCGGCGGTTTCTTTCTGTTTATTAGGAAACAGGTGTCCGTAAGTATTCATTGTAAAAGAAACGGAACTATGCCCTAATCGTTCTTTAATTACTAAATAATCTTCCCCTTGATGGATAAGCAAGGCTACATGTGAATGCCTCAAATCATGGAAACGGATAGGCTCAACATTTCCTCTTTGACAAATCTGTTTTATTTTCCTGCTGAAAATATCTTTAGTAGGCGGTCTGTCTTTGTATTGGAACATATAAGTTTCTTCTGATTGATGAATTCCTAATTCATCAAAGATTTCCTTCTGATGTTGTCTCCATTCATCAAGCAATGTTATAAGTTTTGAATTGATACTTATACGGCGAACAGAATTTTTAGTTTTTGGAGGTGTAATTATATATTCTTGATTTATATAGGTTAAAGCTTTGTACACATTGATTTCTCTTCTAAACTTGTCTAAATCTTTCCATTGAAGCGCTAAAATTTCTCCTAAGCGCATTCCTGTCAGATAATCGGTAGTATAGAATACTTTAAAAATAAATTCGTCTTTTTCTATGAGACTAATAAATTCTTTGAACTGATCGGGAGTCCAAAATTTCATCTGTTTTTTGACAACAAACGTATTTCTCCATGAATTATGCAAATCGTGCGTTAAAAATATTTAAAGAGTATGATGAATATGCTGTTCAAACGTTACGATGTCAATTCATTGTTGCCGGAAATTATATTGATTCATTGGAATATGAGACAGCATTACAAGTTTTTTTTGAATCATTGGAGATAGCAAAAGAAATAAATATTGATCATTTAATTGGAATGTCTCATATAAATATCGGTATATGTTTTGATGAATTGGAGGAATATACAAAGGCATCCCGTCACTTGGAATTGTCTTTAGAGTATTTAGAAAAATGCAATAATTCATTTGTGTCGAAAGCGTTATTCATTTTGACACATGTCAAAGCGAAACAGAAGAACTTTAATTTGGCTTTTGAATATTTTAAGAAAGGGAAAATGTATAGTAATAAAAATAATGATAATGAATACGCGGCGAAATTCAAAATATTAGAAGGACTTTACTTTTCAAATGGTGAATATCATCATATTGAAGATGCTTTTACTTATCTAGAATCAAAAAAATTGTATGCTGATGTTGAGAATTACGCCATAGAAGTTGGGGATTACTTTCACCAAACGGGCGATTTGGTGCTTTCAAACCAATATTATCGTTTAAGCATTGAAGCCAGACAAAAAATAAAAAAAGGAGAGATTATCAATGAAAATCACTCGGGCTCTGTTGGCAGTGCTGGTATTGAGTAGTGTTTTAACTTGGAACCATTTGCAAACTAAAATGGAAGCCAATCATGAAATAAAGATTGCATCGGACAGAGTTGCAGCATGATTTTTTGAATTGACAACTTATCTGCATAGTGATCATAATACTGAGTCAAAGTTCCTGCAGATAGGGTAGGAGCATAGGTTACTAAAATAATTAGAAAAAGCTTAATCTTTTTGATTAAGCTTTTTTTAAAAGGTTCTGTTAAAGTTTAATGTTATTAGCATTAAATTCGTCACCAGAATGGTAATCCTTTTTGTACTAACTTGCCCCGGTTATAATCTATTTCTTACGTCGCTCATTAATTCTTCAATGATTGCTTGGCAACTTTTAATGTCCTTTATAAATTCTATTCCACTCGAGACAGTAATAGTCCCTTCGTCAAAATCCCCATCTAGCATAGCCTTTTTTAAATTGCTTACATTTTTATCATGTTGAATTCCCTCGGCATCTAGTTTCGCAACTTCAAGTGCAAATGCATTAGGAATAGCTCTCCAATAGCTACCATAACCAGTCTTAAGAAGGACCAAATCTTCAGCTCCGTATTGCACTAAAGCTTGCTTCACTTTTTCGTGGACTCTTGATTCCTTAGACGCATTAAATAATGTTCCTAGATAGACCCCTTCTGCTCCAAGTGCAAAAGCAGCATTAACGCCTCTTTTATCTGCAATTCCCCCAGTGGCTAATACAGGAATACTTACTGCATCGACAATCAAGGGAACGATAGTCATTGTTCCAACTGGCTTATCAGGCGTAGATCCACCTTCATCAAAACCTGTTGCTATAATGATGTCAGCACCTGCTTTTTCTGCATCCCGTGCCCCTTTAACTGTTGGCGTAGACTCCCTAAAAACAACTGTGAACCCTAGATCTTTCAGTTTCTTTATTTCCTCAGGATTAGAAAAACCCACTAAGAAAACTACTTTTATGTTTTCCTCAACCATCACATTTAAGATTGCGTTACTGAGTTCTACCTGAGAACTATCATAAGGACCGAAATAGTTTACTCCGAATGGTTTATCCGTAAGTTCTCTTGTTTTCCTAATTTCGCTTCTCAGACGTTCAGCCGTTTCAATTGGATCTCTTGCGACCGTATATTGCCCTGCATTTGGTCCTAAGACCCCCATACCTCCAGCATTTGAAACAGCTGCAACCAGTTCAGCGGATGTCACCCAAGTCATTGGGGCTTGTATAATAGGAAGGTCGATACCTAAAATCTCGGTAACTCTGTTCATAATAACAACTCCTTAGAAATATTTGTTTTAGAATACAATGAGGACGTTCTCGTCACCTCACTAAACAACAACTTTCAACTAAACAATAAATGTTGTATAGTTGAATTATATGGTGATTATTTTTAAGTATCAATCATCAATAGTCGCAGAATATTGCTTAAACAACATATCATTAAAACTGTTGAATAGATAAAAAGGAGAAGGTTATGTAATGACAGAAGCTAAAATTGATCCGCGCATATTGCGTACTAGAAAACTACTTATTGACTCGTTTTATAAGCTTACTTCAATGAAAGATTTTAAAGATATTACAATTCAGGATATAGCAGATGAAGCAACAGTGAATCGTGCAACTTTTTATTCTCACTTTGAGGATAAATATGAACTGATGGAATTTGTAATATCAGACATTGTTCTCAAAGGAATTGGGGATCGTTTGAAACAATTTGATAAGTTGAATATTGATACATTCATTAGTATTTTCATGTTGATAACAAACTTCCAGATCGAATTTGAGAAAGGAATAGGAATTACTTCAAAATGCAAACGAAGCATGAAATCATTCAATAGTTTATATGAATCTCAAATTAAATATGAATTAGAGAAGGCATTTCAAACGCTATTGCAAAATCAACATATGGAACTAGACCAAGATTCTATTCAAATTGGTGCAGGTTTGTTAAGTGCTAGTATGTATGAAGCATCTATAAATTGGAGACAATTCAGCTCATTGACTGCTGAAGAGTATATTCGTCGTGCAATACCATTTATCTCAGAAATATACTTTAAACAATAAATAGTTTTATAATTGATAAAGCTGAACAATATGCTGAACTTAAATTTAATTGAATGAACGGTTTGAGATGATAAAGAAAGGGCAGCCTATGATTAAACTAGCCCAAATAAAAAACCTAGGTTCCTAAATGTTTTGAGGAATCAAGGTTTTAATTTTGCTTAACGGGGAAATACGTGCTAATCGGCGGCTATCGCCTATATTCCGTAGGTTCTTGACTGGCCGCACCCCACGAGCCGAAAACCATCAAAACCATAAAAGCATAACTGCATGGAAATCAGACCAGGGTACAATTTACCAAGACTTAATTTTAAAAAAGATTGAAAAATGAAAGGGTTCAACATACTAGTCTTGTTAAGATATTGAAGGAAGTTGATGCGGAGAGATACCTGTTTACACAGTAAGAAGCAAAATCAAAGAGATTTAAAATTATTTTATTACGACAGGGCAATGAGTGACATATCACTTGATGAGATGTAGAGTTCCGTTGGTCTCTAATAGGTGCCCAATTTGTGCCCAGAATTCATAAAAAATGATGAAAATAGGTGTAAATAAAATAAACAGATGCTTTGATTAAAAGCTTTTGTAACCCATGATACGTTATTACTAGGTTGAGGATTGAGGGGCTATCTAAAGAAGAAAACATACCAAATAATACTGGTATGTTTTTTTATGTTTTTAGTCTTATAATATTGACTTTTGTGTAACACAAAAGATTATACTGAAAAATGATTTTTAACAGAAAAGGGTGGAATCATATGAGTTTATGGTTTACTGAAAAACAAACAGATTCTTTTGGTATAACAGCTAAAGTGAAAAGAACTCTGCATTCTGAAAAAACGGAGTTTCAACAGCTTGATATATTTGAAACAGAAGAATTCGGAAATATGCTCACACTTGATGGAATGGTGATGACTACAGAAAAAGATGAATTTGTATATCACGAAATGATGGTACATGTTCCGTTATTTACTCATCCAAATCCAAGAAAAATCCTTGTAGTCGGAGGAGGGGATGGCGGGGTCATTCGTGAAATATTGAAACATCCATCAGTTACTAGTGTAGTTCAAGTCGAAATAGACAGTAAAGTAGTTGAGTACTCTAAAAAATATCTTTCAGGGTTTGCTGAGAATATAGCTGATGCGCGTTTTGATTTGCGAATTGAAGATGGTTATATGCATATTCTTGAAAGTGAAAATGAATATGATGTAATTCTAGTCGATTCAACTGAACCGGTTGGACCAGCTGCTAATTTATTTACGAAAGGTTTTTATGCCGGTATATCAAAAGCATTGAAAGATGATGGCATATTAGTTGCTCAATCTGATAATCCATGGTTTAAAGGTGATCTCATTCAAACGGTTATCAAAGATGTAAAAGAGATTTTCCCTATTACTAAATTATACGCTTGTAATATACCCACTTATCCAAGTGGTTTATGGACTTTTACTATGGGCTCAAAAAAGCATGATCCTTTAAATATTGATAAAGATAGATTTTATGACACTGGAAGCAAATATTATACAAAGGAAATTCATAACGCAGCGTTTGTTTTGCCTAAGTTTGTAAGTGATTTATGTAATGATTAAATCTAAAAACACTTAAACAGTGATTAAAAAAGGCATACTGTACAAGTATGCCTTTTTTAAATGAAAATTTTAGACTAAGAAAGCAGTTTTAACCCAATAGCCGCACATAAAATCATTGAGATGAAGAGGATTCTCCGCCATTCTTTAGGTTCGCCGTATATAAACATCCCGACTAATGCGGCTCCAACTGTCCCGATGCCAGTCCAGATAGCGTAAGCGGTACCCATAGGGATACTAGTCATAGCTTGTGAAAGGAAGAAGAAGCTTAATGTGAATGCTACAATGAGGACACATATGGATTTAATATCTTTCCGGATGACAAAGCGATTAATCGCGGAAACCCCAATAACTTCACATAAGCCGGCTAATATTAAAAGTAGCCAAGCCATTATTCATGTCCTCCTTCCGGCTCTGTTGAGTCTTTAGTTATGAGTTTCAATCCAATTACTCCTGCCAGAAGCAATAAGATTAATAATATTTTTATGAATTGAAAAGGTTCTCCAAATAAGAGCATTTCAGCTGTAACAGTACCAGCCGTACCTATTCCAGTAAATACTGCATATACAGTGCCTACTGGTAATTTACTTGAGGCAATAATTAATAGCCAGAAACTTAAAACGATTGCTACAATCGTTAACATCCATTCAATAAAATTTGTTGAATGTTTTAACCCAGACACCCAGCCGATTTCTATAATTCCGGCAGCTAAAACATAGAACCAATTGCGATTCATAGCGATCCTCCTTAGATGTTTAAATTAAAATTTGAAATAAGATCAAGTTATAACAAGATAACTGTTATTAACATAACCCTTTTTGTAACAAAAGAGTCAAGAAAGTTTGAGCATATAATGTTGAACAATAAAAGAAGGTGAAAAGACATTGTTAAAAGAGCTTTTATCAATTAGTGAGATGGCGAAATTAAGAAGGATAACTGCTGAAACGTTAAGGCATTATGATCGTGTGGGGCTATTTAAACCCGCATATATTGACCCGAATACGGGTTATCGGTTTTATTCGATTTATCAATATGAAGTTCTTGGGACAATAAAAGAATTGCGTCAAATTGGCATGACTATTGAAGAGATTAAATTTTTTTTAACAGAAAGAAATACGGAAAAATCAATCGGAATCTTAGAAGAAAAACATAAATTATTGCAAAGAAATATAAAAGAACTAATCGATCTAGAAAAAAGTATAAATGAAAAGATAGAAAATTTTCACAAAGTATCGGAGGAAGGGTTGTTCCCAGGGATAAAAATCTATTCCTTAGAAGAACGGTTTTTCATTACGAAAAACACGAAAATATCAAATGATTTAGAACTAAGTTATGGGGTTATTGAAATTGAGAATATGATGCTGGAGAAAGCACCACTTGTCGCAAGTAATCGTTTAGGGGTTTTAATTGAAGAGGAGGATCTTCTTTCAAATCATTATTCAGCTCCGACAACTTTAATTGCTAGAACCAATCATATAAAAGATATCCCTGAGGAATATGTGATTCGTATACCAAAGGGGGAATTTGTGTGTTTAAGACACTACGGAGAAATATGGGATAGAACGGATAGTTTAACCCAATTGATGGCCTTCATCAAAGAACAGGATTACAAACTTGCTGGGAGTGCACTTCAAATGGTTCAAGTGGATATTTCAATAACAGATGAGCCGAATGAAGCAATGTTTGAAATTCAAATTCCTGTGGTGAAAGATAAAAAACGTTAGTTAAAGTTGTATGTTGACATTTGTGTAACACAAGAGTTTATGATGTCAGCATATTAGCAAAGGAGGGATTTATATATGGAAAAGAAACAATTTTTAGCGTATTCAGGTCTTCCGACATTTTGGAGAACTCCACAAACAAGAGATGTAACAAACGTAGATATAGCGGTTATGGGTGTCCCTTTTGATGTAGGTGTTTCAAACCGCCCAGGCGCTCGATTTGGACCAAGATCTATTCGGCAGATGTCATTGCATGCGGGAAATTTTCTGTATCCTTATAAGTATGATGTGAAAGAAAAGTTGAACATTATTGATTATGGTGATGTCGGAGCAAATATCGGTGAAAATTCTACAAAATTAATGATTGACGAAACTTATTCTCATGCTTCTAAGATATTAAAGTCAGGAGCGAAATTACTAACATTAGGCGGAGATCATACTATCCCTTATGGTTTGGTTCGAGCTGCCTATGAGAAGCATGGTAAGATTGCGCTTCTTCATTTTGATAGTCATCAAGATTCTCTGTCTGGAAATGATGGTGAAATATTTCATGGTACATTTGCAAATGATATAGCGGAAATTGGTTATGTTGATGCTTTGAGATCAGTACAAGTGTTTATTAGGACCAATATGCCGAATGATCAAAATTATAATATCATATACGCAAATGAAGCCTTGGAAATGTCTACAGAAGAGTTAGCACAAAAAATTAAGAGCATTATTGGAAATATGCCTGTCTATATAACGTTTGATATAGATTCACTTGACCCAAGTGTTGCACCCGGTACAGGGACACCTGTTGTTGGTGGACCGGATACTTACAATATAAGACGGTTATTGCAGGAATTAGCTGGGTTAAATGTCGTTGCGGCTGATCTTGTGGAAGTCTCTCCAATGTATGATGCTGGCGAGGTCACATCATTAGCAGCTGCGACAATTGCCACTGATTTGATATATTTACTAGCGCAAAATATTAAAAGATAAATAGAATTAAAACATCTTAAGGCTGTTTTTCGATTTCTGGTCAGGAGCAAGTATAATAAGATGTTTAAAATGTTTACTCTTAAAAGAGTCATCGGTGGGAAGTGCATAACAACACAATTATTCAGCGGTTTAATTATCCTAAAAACAGTGCCCAATTTGTGCCCAGAATTCATAAAAAATGATGAAAATAGGTGTAAACAAAATAAACAGATGCTTTGGTTAAAAGCTTTTGTAACCCATGATAGGTTTTTACTAGGTTGAGGGCCTAGTGGGTGAATAACCCGTGGAGGTTCAAGTCCTCTCGGCCGCATCAATGATACCAAGGGTTTAGGGCACCTTGGTATTTTTTGTGTCTTTTGACAGAACGTATTTTGTGACTAAAACAGACCACCTACTTAAAGTAAGTGGTCTGATTTGTCCGCAAAAGTATATAATTAAATAAGATAAAAAGGGCATTGTATATTAGCATACAAAATATGTTATGCCCTTGTTTGTTTTAATAACGCATCCGTTATTTTAAGCATATAATGTTACTTTATTATGGAATAAAAACAAGTGTCAGTCAGATTTCTACCATCTGCGGATAAATCATCATTTCTTAAAGTGCCTTCGAATACAAACCCAAGTTTTTCTGGTATAGCACGACTTTTGAGGTTTGTTGATTCACATCTTATTTCAATTCTTCTAAATTTAATATGATGTAACCCAAAGGTAGCTAATTTTTTTACTGCTTCTGTCATATATCCATTCCCGCCAAATTTAGTATTTACCCAGTACCCAATTTCACATTTAGGAATGGTCCAGTCAATCCTCTGAAGGCTAGTTATTCCAATGAAGTTATTGCTAGCTTTATCAAAAATAAGAAAACGAAAACTTTCCCTCTTTAAAAAATTTATATGAGCATTTCTTAAATTTATCTCTGTTTCTTCAACAGTAGGAAGTTCTTGAGCAAATGGCAACCAAGCTTTTAATTCATTAAAGGAATCCCTAATTGCTTGGTTTACAATTTTACCGTCTCCTGTTTGGTGTGGTGCTCGAAGGATTAGTCTTTCTGTTTCCAATTGTAAAGGCACATCTAACAATATAGGATTCATTGGATAACTCCTCTCGGAAGTTCAATGTTAAAAATTGAAAATAAGTAATGAAACTCTTAACTCTAAGAAATAATTCTTGAGGACGTGAGTTATAACTTCTTGGTATCTATTTGTTTATCTATGACGCCTCCAGTAAGAATTGAATATTCTTTATTCTCATCAAAGAACTTTTTCACTCTAGAGTAATTCACATTTAACCTCACATACATTTGATTTTGGTTTGCAATTCATCAATCTTATTAAGTTCGTACTCATAATCACAGTTTTCTTCTAAAACAAAATTCATAGTTTCAAAGAAACTTTTTGCATTCTTTAAGAGTGATTCAAAAAAATCAAGTTTCGGTAGTAATACTTTTTGTTTTTGGTCAATTTCAAATAACAACATATCATTCGATATTGATTTCATTTTCAATAGAAGGGGTTGATCTGGAAAATAAGTTTCGCTTTCTCCTGTTTCAAGAGCTTCTTCAATTAGGTTCAAAAAATAGGCCCACAATTGGTCAACCAAGTCCCACATAGTGACATTAAGCAAATCTTGTTCACCATATTTTAAAATAATCGCCCCAGATAAATAGTAAGAGTCTAACTGTGGTTTTATGTTCTTTAGTCCCTCTATATTGCTAAGTGGAACAAAGTAATCGTCAATATTATTTTTTAAGATTGAAAGATCGTTTATCTTCTTATTTGGCCTAAGAATTAATGATTGAATATAAAACATTTTACCTCTCCTATTTTTCCGGATAGAATTGTCCTACTCTTCCTTTTTGAAAGCCAACAACATATTTTTGACCCTCATATGTTCCTCTAATTTGATAACTAAATTTAGTTCCTTTTTTCGTTAACTCTTCACGGTTTTGTTTCATAATAGATTCTATCGCATCTGCAACATCGTTAACAGTCATCTCTTTATTAAGAAAAGATTGTTGAGACTTAATTGAACCATCCCATAAATTGGGATGATGGCGCTCTAAAATATGCTTCATTCCTCGTTTGTCTATGAGGAATGATTGTCCTCCAAAAATGTATTTTCTGCTTTGAAAAGTTTTTAATTCGTTTACAACTTCATGTGGCTTAGCTTTCTTTAATCCTTGTACAGTAGATGATGTCTTGAATATTTCGAGTGCAGAGCTTTTATAATTCTCTCCATTAATCACGTTGAAAGGAAAAGTCCCTGAACCACCAGCCATTACATACTGTTGTTCAAAAACATTTGGAATTTTAACGTATTCAATACCTTTTTTTATTCCTGCTTTTGAAACTTCGAGCGTCTTAATTGCAGCAACTTTTGAACCGGCTTTTGCAACTTTGGATACTTTATCAATACCCTTCGGACCAACTATTGCAAGAACAACCGTACTGCCTACATAGGAAACCCATTTTGCTCTGCTGTAGCTATCTCCATTAATCATATCACGTTGAAATGTGTCTTCTATGTCTTTTGCTATGATCTTATAAGTATCGATTGGATGTAAGGCTGCGTTCACAGTTCCAGAAAGCGATTCAATCGGGTGTCTTGCAAGTTGATAGAGACCCATCACTGTATCTTTACCTGCTTCATACATTCCCACTGCAATACCTTTTCCAATTTCAGCTTTTTGTTGGAGTTCTTCGAGTTGGCGAAAATAAACTTGCTGGTCAGGTTCCAAATTCTCGTATCCTATTTTCTTCGCAATTTTTAAATACTCGTCTGGATCTGTTACCTTTACAAGCTGTTTTTTCAAATCTTTTATTTCACGTTTTTTAGCTTCTTCTTTTTTGATCTTCAAATAAGCTTCAGACTGCTTCTCGATATCGCTTTTTTGCTTATGTATATCGCTCTCACGATATGCCTTGGCATTATAGTGAAGGGGTGTAGCATTCTTGCCCTTACCTGTTGATTCCTGTAACTTTTGAAAGTCTGCTTTAATGAATTGTTCGTTAGGTTCAGTTATTGCATATTCAGTTTTTAAGTTTTTTCCCACATCGCCTATTTTATCAACAGTCTTTTTCCGTTTGTTTTCGGCAGAAGAGAGCTCATCCTTAAAAGTCTCTGTTGAAAATAAATCAAGTGGAAGAATGTCATCGATGTCATTCAGAATATCTTTCATTGCTTTCTTCTGCTCAGACATAATTGATTTTGATTTTTTATATGCGTTTGCTAATTCATGTTCTAAGAAGGATTCCTCGATATATGCATCAGATAAGCTGGCATCTTCTAAAACACCGGAGATACTAGTAAGGAAAGCGATTTTCATTTCAATTAAATCAATCCATTGATCAGTGACACCCACATGATCGTGATAAAATGCTTTGATATTGTTTGCTCCCTTGCCAGAGAACTCACTATCATCCAGATCAGCACCAGCCTTAAACGCTTTTCTTAGCTTAATCATTTGATTTTTCAATTCTTTATAATCTTTTGCTCGATTTTCAGCTTCAGTTAACAAAGACTTAGCTTCAAATACCTTCATTGTCCAATCCTTTCAGTGATTTTATATCTAAATATTACCATGGAATAGATGTGGAAGTTTTAAAAAAGTTTAAGGGGAGGGAACGAATTTTTAGATCACTTGGCATAATGTAAGTTGGAGAAGTAACAGTTGTTTATATTCAAAATATATTTGTCTTTCATTTTTGAAACGGAATCAAAAACATTTAATTAAATTCCGAAGATAGTGTTAGGAAGACTGTATAATAAAAAGAGATACAGAATATGGGGGAACTAAAAGTGAGTTTAGGGAAAACAATTGCACTAAACATAAAAGAAAAACAAGCCATTAAACCGACAGGGTTCTGGACATTTTTCTGTAACCCAAAGGTTTGGGCTATTGATGATTTTTTGAGTTCAAACCAAATAGAAGATACATTTTCCATTACAAGTTGGCAAAAAGAGTGGTTTAAGGAAGGTCAACAAGGGATTATTAGAGTTGGACATGATAACCGGAATAAAGAAATGTTAAATGGTAAACCAAAATTAAATCGAGGTATTTATGCGGTAGTAGAAATAACGGGAAAACCCGTCTACTCATCTGATAAGGATGAAAATTATTATTATGAAGAAAGTGATCATTTCAATTACCGAGTACCAGTTAGATACATAAAGAATTTGCTGCATTCGCCAATCTTACTTGAGGATCTAGACTTTGAAAATGATGAATATGATAAATACTTAATAAAAGGATTTCAAGCCTCATCAATGCCGTTAAATCCAAAAACATTTACAAAAATAACTTCATTGATTCATAACACTGATGCACATCCTTTGAAAATTGGAGAACAATACTCAAGAAAAGATATATACAAGATTTTTAACGTACCAGAAGGTAAACAGGGCGGGAATTGGAACACGGGGTATACTTCGTTTAATAATGATGTATTTGTCTTTGTCAATATAAGTTCTGCCGGAAGAACGGGGCATGATTACGACAATAAATTTATCGGAGATGACCTTCAATGGTTTGGTAAGAATAGTCACTCATTACAAAATGCTTCTATTCAGTCTATGTTAAAACCAAAAGGTAATATTTATATTTTCACACGTGAAGATAGTAATATTCCCCTCTTTACTTACCAAGGAAATGCCAGAGCAAAAGAATTTCATGACACTAAGCCAGTCAAAATCATGTGGGAATTTAATGATGAAAAAGAAATCCGACATAATCAAATGGCTGAAGAAATTGATAACCCAACAAGATATATAGAAGGAGCCACAAAAAAGGTCTCAGTCAACGTCTATGAGAGAAATCCCATGGCAAGGAAAAAGTGTTTAGAGCATTATGGTTTTAGTTGTGTCATTTGTGGGTTTGATTTTGAAAAGGTATTCGGAGAATTGGGTAAAGGCTTTATACACGTACATCATATAATTGAGTTAAATCAGATAGGCAAGGAGTACGAAATTGACCCGATCAACGATTTACGACCGGTTTGTCCAAATTGTCATGCTATGTTGCATAAGAAGAAACCAGCTTTCACAGTCGAGGAGTTAAAAGACATTATAAACGATAATAGATAAAAGCAACCATTACTTTAATCGGGGGGCTACTCCATTATTACTCCTGAATATGAATTAACAAGTGTAAGTGCGCATAATCAAAATAAACAAACACTGATATATAAAGGTTTTATAATAGAGAACACAGATTTGAGGGCCTAGTGGGTGAATAACCCGTGGAGGTTCAAGTCCTCTCGGCCGCATCCCAATCATACCAAGGGTTATAGACCTTTGGTATTTTTTTGTTTATTTTTAAATGATCTACTGGTGTCTCTACAATGATGATGGTTTATTTGTTTATACTTAAATAATTTATTATTCACCGCATGCAATAGTGGTTATAACCATTTCACTAAAGCAGGAGGCGGCGGAGATGGCGAATATGAAACGGTTGGCATTGCACCGGGGAAGTGGAAAGAATTTAGGGCTGTGTACGAAAAATATGCCCGTCAGAAAGGTGTTTTTGACCAAGTGAATATTATTATGGCGCTCACCATGCAAGAAAGTGGTGGGCGTTCTTTAGATATTATGCAAAGTTCCGAAAGTATTGGCTTACCTCCTAACTCCATAACTGACCCAGAAAACTCGATTGAAGTCGCTGATTATCTTCATGAACAAGGAAATTTAATGCTCTCTAATGAATATTATCGTATGAGTATTGAAGCAAGACGAAAAATTAAAAAAGGGGAGATTATTAATGAAAATCAGCCGGATTCTATTGGCAGCAGTGATTTTAAGTAGTGTATTTTCAATAACTTATTTGCAAAGTGATCATAGTACAGAAGTCAAAGTGGCTGCAGATAGGGTAGGCGCATGAGGGTACTAAAAAGGCTTAATCTTTTTTAAAAGGTTAAGCTTTTTTTGGGCTATAAATGTAACCGGTGCCCAATTTGTGCCCTGAATTCATGAAAAATGATAAAATAAGTGTAAATAAAGTTGATATTTTAAAATTAGAATCAATTCATTATCGTAAAAGCAATAATAACTAATCGGCGAAGAAAGGATGATCAGTCAAATGAAAACATTAGTTATCGTTATACACCCTAATTTGGAAACGTCTGTTGTCAACAAAACCTGGATGAATCGTTTAAAGAAAGAGAATGACATTACGGTTCATGACCTGTACGGTGAATACCCTAATTTTATCATTGATGTAGAAAAAGAGCAGCAGCTCCTGTTAGATCATGAGCGTATCGTTTTTCAGTTCCCAATGTATTGGTACAGCAGTCCCGCGTTACTCAAACAATGGGAAGATGATGTGTTAACACATGGCTGGGCTTTTGGAACTGGAGGAACGAAATTGCATGGAAAAGAACTACTCTTAGCTATCTCCCTAGGCGCACAGGAATCTGATTATCAAGCAGGCGGAGACTATAATATCACGATCAGCGAGCTTATCAGACCGTTTCAAGTCACTGCTAACTATATAGGAATGCGTTTTCTTCCTGCGTTTACACAATATGGGACACTTCACCTTTCAAAAGAAGATGTTAAGAACAGTGCGGAGAAATTGGTTGACTATCTTAAAGCTGAGCATTGATCCGGTATTCGCGAGGGAAGCTGAAACAAATTATGTGTTGTGAAAATAAGGGTTTGTGATAGATTTTAATCAAACTTTATTTCAAAGTTACATCTAATACTGAATGCAGGGGCATAGAGCGAGGGCTTAACATTAATGACAGCAGGGCAATGAGTACATATTTCTTGATGATATGTAGAGTTCCTTGGTCTCTAATAGGTGCCCAATTTGTGCCCAGAATTCATGAAAAATGATGAAAATAAGTATAAATAAAATAAACAGATGCTTTGAATAAAAGCTTTCGTAACTCATGATATGTTTTTACTAGGTTGAGGGACTCGATTTAGATGAAGATACCAAAACATATTGGTATCTTTTTTTGTTGTTGGAGTTATTAAATCTCCTTTAGGAGTTCATGACATGGCACCAGATTCATGTCATGGGAAAGAGATAGGCAATATACTTCAGCCTACCTCCATGATTTTAAAGAATACCCTTCCTTATTTAATATTTCTCTCTCGTTTAGCTCTCCAGGTGATGTATCCAACACATGAAAGTGCAACAATAATAGGAATTGCTATAAAGGAGCCGATAAAAGGATAAGCGGCAAGGCATAATAAACAGGCAATGACAGCTAGAAACTTACCAAAGACATTTGTAATCAGCCGAACTCCTGCTGCTGTACCGAATATATAGGTGGCTATCGCTAATGAATTTGGAATAAACACTAACTCGTCTAATCCAATACGAAAAATAAAACTAAATAGTAAGCCAATCCCTGCAATTGTTCCTACTAAAAGTACAGCACGGCTAGGGGTTGAATATTTTTTATTCATGTTGTCCAGCCATGAGGGGGCAAGACGTTTATGAGATAAGGAATAACCTAATCGGCTCATACTTGCCACAAACGCATTGTTAGTTCCTAAACATATGATAAAGGCAAGTATTGCTGTTGCCCAAGCACCATTTACCCCTGCCACTTTTTCAACGACTTGTGCTATTGAAGCATTATTCATAGCACTATTAACGGTTTGTTCACCAGTTGAATAAGAGTTTGTGCCAATCACAGCTAAAGCGATGCCTATGTATAATACACCAATAATAACAATGGCTCCCCATGTTGATCGCATGATGTTTTGTTTTCTCGGGCTTTTAAATTCAGGTGCCAGACTAGAGATTGCTTCCCATCCAAAGAATGACCAAAAAATGAGCATTGCAGATTGGCCGATTGGAATGATGCTGTTTTTTGTGATGCGTGGTGTTATGCTCTCATGGTCAATTACTGGAAATGCTAAAACTGATGTACCTAATAATATCAATAAAGTAAGCCCGGCTAATACCAATTGAATTTTTCCACTTGTTTGTAGACCTACATAGTTTCCGATTACAGCGATTGAGAGTAATATGCTTGCAATAATATATGAGGAAAAATGTGGTAAATTGAATGCAAAAGCTATGTAAGTCCCACCCGTTAATGAAACTATAATCTGTCCTACACTTCCTGCAATGAAAAAAAACCGTCCACAAATAGCACCTGCATAATGCCCAAAAGCTTTATCAGTAAAAGTTAAAATTCCGCCTGAACTAGGGAAATCAATTGAAAGGAATGCAAATGTGCACGCTAATGGAATACTTAGCAGCACCATAATGATCCATGAAACTAATGCATTTGAACCCGCGATCCCTGCTGTCATACCAGGTAATATTAAAATTCCTGATCCTAAAACGGCTCCCACATATAGAGCGGTGCCTTGTAAAACCGAAATGGTTTGCTTCAATGGCTGTGTCAAAGATATTCTCTCCTTACATTTCTGAACTTATTTTTATTATAGAAGGTTATTCTCTTCGTTTATATAAACTAATGAATGTTTTATTCTCTTATGCTTTACGATATGAATGAAAAACAATAGAATTATATACAATTATGAAGGAGAGATGGAAATGGATGAAATAGACGGTAAATTATTAGAACTGCTTCAAGAGGATGCCCGAATAACAATTATTGAATTATCGAAAAAACTGAATTTAAGTCGTCCGAGTGTAAATGAACGATTACGTCGTTTACAGGAAAACGGGGTAATTCAGGGGTTTACAGCACGCGTTTCGGCTGAGGCTATTGGAAAAGGAACAATCGTGATTATACAAATAGGAAATTTAAAAATAGAGTGTAGTCGATTTGAGGAATTGATCAAAGAAGAAACGGATATTCTAGAGTGCCATAGAGTTACAGGAACGAATAGTTACTTTCTAAAGGCAGCAGTAGCTACGATGAAAGATTTAGAAGCCTTAGTAGACCGCCTAATTCCTTATGGTCAATTAAATACATCTGTCGTATTGTCATCGCCTATTCTTTCTCGCCCTCTGCTCCCTGTTACTGATAGTTAATGTCCTTATGGCTACTCTAACAGACATGGCACCAAATGCAAGTCATGATTTACTTACCTTTTTTTGAGGAACTTCATTATTTCGAAACCTTTTGTCGATCGATGCGTAGCCTTAATTAAACATAAAGTTTTGTTGTTGAGTCTGAAAGGAGAGTTATATTGGGATTTCACTTATAAGAAAGATAACTTCAATGATTAGCCATTCTATTCAAGAAGGCATTGGATTATGTAGTATAAAAAATAAGGAGTACAAAGCAGTGGATGAATTTTATAAGGCGTTAGCATATGTAAATAAAATTTTTTATGAACCAAATCACTTAACTATAAATGCTATTCGAGAAGAAGCTCAAAATTCAGATTATGGGGCTGGTATATTTCAACTAAATTCAAAATCGGTTAGATTTAGAGTAGCAAAAAAAACACCTAACAAGATAGGACAGTTTGTTGCTTTTTGGGAAAAAGATGGGGATAATAAAAACCAAGCCTTTTCATATGAAAAGGCTACTGATTTATTGGTTATCAATACTTTTACTAGTAATAATTTTGGGCAATTCGTTTTTCCAAAAGAAGTTCTTGTAAAACAAAATATCCTTAAAACAGCTACTATAAAAGGAAAAATGGCAATTAGAGTTTACCCTAGATGGGATAATCCCACTAGCAAACAAGCTATCGAAACACAAAAATGGCAGTTAGCATATTTTGTTGAGGTGAACAATACAAATAGTTTTCCAGTACAAGAACTATTAAAGCTATATTCTAACTAAAATTGGATAGACCTGAGTAGGAAATCAACATTTAAAATTAGCAGAGTCATTAAAAAAATAAGATAATAAAATAAAAGATTACAACCGTTCTATAAGGAATATTTTTTTACACTGTTCTACTCATCAGAACGGTGTTTTTCAGTTTTTCTCATAGCAATAGGAAGTACTGTTACTTATGGGGATTTTGCTTATGTTTAAACAAAGGGATGTTTTCAGAAATTGTTAATCATTCTATGCCGATATCCTCTTGGACTATCAAGTATGTGTAGCTATACGAACTTGACACCAACAACACGTTATTGCACATATAAAAAAGAAGCAACTACTTAGGCAGCTTCTTCTGTCTTTTAACACCAATCAGATCACCCTCATATGTAGTATAATGTTACCAAACCATATTGGTTGATTCCTTTAAGAGACGTGGCACCGAGGAGGAAATGATAGATGGTTTATTTCGTAGTATTTTTTTGTTTTGCTATTACACTGCATAATATTGAGGAAGCTATTTGGTTACCTGAGTGGTCACAACAACCTTCAAAGTTTCAAAAGCCAGTAACCTCAAATGAATTTCATTTTGCTGTCATTATTATAACTATGTTGGCTTATTTATCTGCATTTGGTTTTTTATATATGCCAGAATCAGATATTGCAAAATGGATTTTCATTGGCTTTCTAGGTTCTATGGTTATCAACGCTATTTTTCCACATCTTATTGCAACTGTTTTAATGAAAAAGTATGCACCTGGACTTCTTACGGGCTTATTGCTTAACATTCCAGTAAACTCATTAGTTATTTATCAAATGTTTTTAAAGAATTTGATTGTATGGAAGGAGTTAATAATATCTACGTTGGTTGTAGGAATTATTTTATTAGCACTTATTCCATTATTATTTAAAGTTGGTGATAAAGTATCTTCTTAATGAGTTTGATTTGATTAGAATTGAGGAAGAAGGTGAAACTTTTATTCATAAGGAATAAATTGGAATTCTTAATCAATATAGATGAAAAAATGCAAGGTCATTCATTGTTTTGGCTCACCATTTTTTAAACCATAATTGATGTAAACGTATAGAAAAGATGGCAAATAAATATAAAGAGTCTAATGAAAACAAGCTTTCATAACCAATGTTATGGATTTACTATGTTGAGGGTCTAGCTTAGAAAATCATACCAAAACATCTCGGTATGGTTTTTTTATATTATAATTATTCAATCCCCAAAACAACTTTATTTGGAATGGGAAGATTAATCTTCCCAACCCTTATCTTCGTCAAAATCCTCTTTACCTTTTTTAAGTTGCTGAAGAAGAAATTCAAGAAAACTATTTGCAAAGTGATCATAGTACAGAAGTCAAAGTGGCTGCAGATAGGGTAGGGGCATAGGTTACTAAAATAATTAGAAAAAGCTTACTCTTTTTGATTAAGCTTTTTTTAAATGGTTGTGGTTTAATGTTGGTTTACTTATAAAAAATAGAACCCCAAATATATGGAAGTTCCATTCTTATAACATTGAATTGTTCAACTAACGCACCCGTTACTTTAAGTACAACTCTTCTCAAACTTTATTCATTTTAATAAACCATATTTATTTTTAATCACGGTTATTTAGAGCTATTACTATAGTGTCTAGGCGAAAATACGTTTTTTAATGCACTTATTATTCCAGGCACAAGAAAGAAGACGCCAAAAAAGACAGTAAGTAAATTTAATTGTGGTGTTTCATAAAAAGTAAACCAATTTATAAAAATTGACGATTCCGTAATTCTCCCAAATAGTGTTCCATCAATCTCTCTATAATTAGGTAACCATCCTGTTGTTTCAAATGTAATAAAAATGATCTGTGACAATAAAAATACACCAATTTGAGAAACCCAATATTTTTTCAAAAATGGAACACTTTTTTGCTTTTCAGCCAACTAATATTCCTCCCTGCATTAGATACCATTTTATATTGATATACGGAAAATTAAAGAATAAGTTTCATAATCTAATGTTGATGGATTCTAACACTTGAAACCAAGCTAGATAATTGTTCAGATATTGAAGGAAGTTGATGCGGAGAGATACCTGCATACACAGCAAGAATGGGAGCAATATTAAAGTTAGAATTATTTTTTTACGACAGGGCAATGAGTGACATAACACTTGATGAAATGTAGAGTTCCGTTGGTCTCTAATAGGTGCCCAATTTGTGCCCAGAATTCATAAAAAATGATGAGGTGTAAATAAAATAAACAAATGCTTTGATTAAAAGCTTTTGTAACCTATTATACGTTTTTACTAGGTTGAGGGTCTATCTTAGAAACCATACCAAAACATCTTGGTATGGTTTTTTTATGTTGTAATCAATCAATTTCGAAAAAAATTTTTATTTTGAGGGATTGTAAAGATTAATCTTCTCAATCCTCATCTTCATTTAAGTCCTCTTTACCTTTTTCTAGTCGCTGAAGAAGAAATTCTAGAAAATTACTTGCAGCTGTATAGCCATATCCTTCATGGTTATCCCAAAGAATAACTGGACACTCTCCATCTACCATTCTGTTTGTATCAAGACAATAAGAAAATTCATTTATATACTCAATAACAACAAGACCTGGTATAAAATTGTAAAACGTTCTGTATTCTTTTGTTTGCTCTACAACTTCAGCGCCTTCAGAGTCATAACCAATAATCATTGTTCCGCATGCGTCACCAAAACCGTGTTCTTATAAAAACATAAATTACACCAGATCGAACCTAACAAAATCATGAATTTCATCAGGTTCTTTATGCATTCTGGTTCATGTTAAATCAAAGTAATTTAGGTAAACATAAAGGTATTTTATATTTTTGTAAAAGTTAACTTTACTTTTGTATAAGGTCAGTTTATAATTTGACTCAAGAGGTGATGGTCATGAAGAAAGATTTTGGTGATTCGATCTCAAATAAGGTTTATGAATATCGTGTACTTGCCAGATTGTCTCAGCAAGAATTAGCAAAGAAAGTCGGGGTTTCCAAACAAACCATCTTTGTAATGGAAAAGGGAAATTATGTTCCGACTCTTCTGTTAGCTTTTCGAATTGCCGAATTTTTTAATGTGGATGTAAACGAGATTTTTACTTATGAGAAAGGAAATGATCAAAAATGAAAATGAATTCGATCTCAGATACTATCACTAACGCAATTTTTTCCCCTTTAAAGTCTTGGGCTGAACATTCTCAAGGAAATTGGAGTATTCTCATTGGCAGCGGATTTGTATTGCTTGTAGTCGGATTGATTCTGACAATCGTATTTCATAAAAAAATGGGTAAGACTGACGAGAGAACAAACCAAATCGCTTTAAAAGGTTGCCTCTGTATGTTATATGCACTAATTTTGTGCGACTTGATTTTCCCAAAAGAATATATGTGGCAAGTTTTCTTCTTATTTAAGTATTCTATTGCATTCTTCGCTTCAGCAATCTATCTAGCCGTTCGATATAAAAAAGATTTTTTGTAAATTCAATTACCGAGAAAGATAGTGGCTCTGTAGTTTTAATTGTTTTAGGAGAGGGAACGAATATGAAATCAATTTATAATGAGATTTGGAGAAGTGGGGAAGTATAGGGCGTTTTTTTTGCTCACCAATTATTAACCAATTTATATAAACTTATAGAAATGATGTAAAGTGGAGTTAGAAAGTGTAATGAAAGCAAGCTTTCATAATCAATGATATGGATTTACTATGTTGAGGGGCTAGTGGGTGAATAACCCGTGGAGGTTCAAGTCCTCTCGGCCGCATCCCAATAATACCAAAGGTTTAATCACCTTTGGTATTATTTTTTTGTTACAAGTGTATCCTGGCATTAAAAAAGTGCTGACCTCTGCACAAAACCTTTGCGCGAGTCTGCACTTTTATTTTGCAAGATACACTGCCCCTTATCTCGATTAAGTGGAGTTTATTTAATCCGTTTTTAGCCGCACTGATACTTGGCTTTTAGGAGCTTTTTTTAAATGGCTAAAACCTACAAATTTTTTGCCTTCTTCATCCCATAGGCGGAACTTTAACGACTTCAGACTTGTTGCCAGTGTGATGGTCGGAACGTTTTGCAATGGTTCAGTGCTGTTATGTACTTCTTCAAGCTTATAGTTTGGGACTCTCGGGCTTAAATGATGAACATGGTGGAAACCGATATTGCCTGTTAGCCATTGCATGATTTTTGGTAGCTTATAAAAAGAGCTTCCTTCCACTGCTGCTTTTACATATTCCCAATGCTTATCTTCTTCAAAATAAGAATCCTCAAACGTATGCTGGATATAAAACATCCAAATTCCGAGGGATCCCGATACCATAAAAATTGGTGCTTGAACCAGCAGGAAGTTTTGCCAGCCGATAGCCCAACATAAAAGTGCTGCGAGAACGACGATCCCTAGGTTCGTTACATACGTATTCATCCGTTCTTTGCGTTTTGCCCCTTTACGGTTAAAACGATTGGTCACCCCGAAGACGTAAATCGGCCCAATAATAAACATGACAAACGGATTTCTGTACAAACGGTACATTATTTTTGTCTTCGTTGAGGCTTCCTTATACTCCTCAACGGTCAGTACCCAAATATCGCCTGTACCGCGTTTGTCCAGGTTGCTGCTTGTCGCATGATGGACAGAATGGTCGTGTGCCCAATGATCAAAAGGATGCAGAGTCAGAATTCCTGTTATTGTTCCAAGGATTCGATTCGCCCTTCTGTTCTTAAAAAAGGAATAGTGGCAGCAATCATGAAAGATGATGAAGGTTCTCACTAAAAACCCTGCCGCAACGACAGAAATTGCTAATGTAAGAAAATAAGAAATCGACAAGCTCTTATATGCCAAAAACCATAACAGGAAAAATGGTCCCAATGTGTTAATGATTTGACAAATACTTTTTTGTAAATCGGACTTTTCGTAAGGGGTAACCAGTTTTCTCAAAGTCCTTAGGTTTTCTTTACTCATATATTAAAGTTTCCCCTTCCTAATGTTCTTAAGCTCAGTATAGAAAACGTTTTATTCCCTTTGAAGTCCCAGCTGTCATACTCCATATATGATACGTATCATGGTTTTGTTATAACTCGCCAGCCAGCTAAGGATCCTTTTCACAAGCTGTTAAATGAATCGGTTTTCCAACCCCTCTGTAAAATGATTGGAAATGTGAAACTGATTTCCAGCTTAATTAAATCTTAATTAGCAGAGACAGCCAGGAAACAAAAGTCGTATAAAGATTATACCCATCTCTTTATCGGACCAAACTCTCTCCTGTTCCCCCATGGGAATCGATCTATTTAGACCGTGAACCTTGATTGAGGAACAAACTTTACAAGTGTAGAATATGGATTGATTTTTGAGTGTAAAATAAAGTAAGCTGGAAGACCTTGAATTTCCTAGTTGCTTAATTCAAAAGGCTTTGGAAAGTGGTAATGAAGAAAAGGAAGTCAAGTTTTATTTTTTTATGAGCATATTGGCAAATGGGGGTAGACAATGAGTAACGTTTGCAAACATCTGCAGAAATAAAGCTTTACCAGTGAACAGCCCTGTTTTTAGCACTTAAATAAGAATCAGCTGAGCTTTGTAAAGAAATCTTTAACAATCAATAATGAAGTACGATTAAGCAAAGAAAAAGGGCTGAAGGCACTCGTGATTCATTTTCACAGTGTTTTCAAACCATCGTTAATGAAGGCCTCTTATTCTGCGTGTTAACAAATAATGCCATAAATAAAGCAATAATATTAATTTGCATTTATTTCCGTTTCATGTTAAGATGAAGAAGAA
>NZ_NSDH01000036.1:0-809 GCF_002289525.1 Bacillus sp. 7705b
TGTTCAAAAAGCTGCTTAATCTTAAATGTTTATAGAAAAACAGGCTCTTAATATAGGGCCTGTTTTTTTGCGTTCTCTGTATAATAATCAAACTCAATAAAAAAACCCTACTCAACGTTCGAGTAGGGAGATGTTACAAGGTAATAGCAAAAGATTTAACGCTTCAAAGGTTTGTTTATAGTATAACATACTGGATTGACAATATGCGGAATGTATATAAAATATTTATTTTTCTTTTCGAATACAATTACATACTATTCATTCTTTTTTCACTATCCTGTGGGAATCGGTTTATTTCGACCGTGAACCTTGATTGAGGAACAAAACATTACAAGTAAGGAAATACTACCGTAAATACGGATTGAATGTTGTGTGTCAAAATGATTAAAAGGCTTTGGAAAGTGGTAATGAAGAAAAGGAAGATGATTTGTGGTCCAAGTATTCTTGGCAAACGGGGCTAAACAATGAGTGACAGTTTGGAGACGTCTGTAGAAACAAAGCTTTACTAGTGAACAGCCCTGCTTTTAAAAGAATATCTTGCACTTGAACAAGAAACAGCTGAGCTTTTTAAGAAATTTTTTAAACAATCAATAATGAAGTACACACTCGTGATTCATTTTCACGGGAGTATCAAACCGTAGATATTAATAAGCCCTCTTAGATCATGTTATAAATTCGATACGGGATTATTGACATTTTTTATTTCGCTTACCGCTTCTGCACAGTATCCACACCTTTATCAAATATGCCATGATTAAAACGATAATATAATTGCCATTATTTCCGTTTCGTGCTATGATAAAGAAAGA
>NZ_NSDH01000037.1:0-55690 GCF_002289525.1 Bacillus sp. 7705b
CGTTCAAAAAGCTTCTTAATCTAACTCGTTGATAAAAACAGGCTCTTAATATAGGGGCCTGTTTTTTTGCGTTCTCTGTATAAAACTCAATAAAAAACCCTACTCAACGTTCGAGTAGGGAGATGGTACAGGTAATAGAAAAAGATTTAACGCTTCAAAGGTTTCTTTACAAGTATAACATACTGGATTGACAATATGCGGTAATGTTATTTATTTCTTTTCAAACACACCTACATCTTATTAGGAAGCAAACTTTCACGAAATGTTAAAAATAATAGCCAACTCTACATGTGTCGTGTACCAACCGCCAAAAGCGCCACGCTAAACGGGAGTCAACCATGATCATTCCGACACTCTTCTTTTTTTAATTCATGACCAGCAGTAAACAAAAAGGATCATTCCTTTTCGTAAAGAATCATCCTTTTCTTCGTTCATTCAACAATCTTTATGTATTGTTGATTAATTAAAATAACAGCTGGTCCATCTACAAAAATTCCACCAACTTCAATTTTTTCATAAGACTGATCCTTATTAGAAGTAGGTTTCTTTAACTCGTGACTGTCGCAGTGGATATAGAAATTCTTAAAGATAAGAGGGGAGATTGATTGATTTTTTTCTAGAAATAATCAATTAGATATACCTAACACAATGAAAGCCCTACCTCTCTTCCATCCTTACGGCTCCTTGTCCGTGCCAGTGTGAATCAGGTACAAAAATCAAGCGATTATTTTTCGAATTTTTTGATAAAACTTCAAATGTTCGTAGAAGAAATGTAAATCATAAAAATGGATTAGATTGTAGGTATAACAAAAGAGGTTAATGTTCTAAAAGTAAGTTGAACGTCTTTGAAATGATTTACTTTTAATCATGATATTCCCGAAAAATTCAGAATGTTTTTGGAATGTAATATCAACCTTAACAGAAGCTTTTTATTTGATTTTCAGTGATTCCTTTAATTACTTCCAGTTCACTGATCAAAAATTCATATGCATTATCCAACATTTTTTTTTCGCTTGAATTAAGTGTTTTTTCTTTCTTCATACGCATTAAATCACGTACGACTTCAGCACCTTCGAGTATTTCACCCGTTTTTATTTTGTTCGTGTTTACTTGATACCTTTGTTTCCACGGCAGTAACCTATCTGATTCTCCATGCTGAAAAATGTGTATAATGCGTTTTAATGCAAGTATATCAGTAACTGGTCGTATACTTGAACTCAATATTTTTCGTGTTGGAATCATAACTGTCATATTACTGATTGACATTTTTATGACATAATACTGTTGTTTTTCATCTAAAAATTCTTTTTCTTCTATGGCTTCAATTATACCTGCTCCGTGCATTGGATAAACAATGTTATCGCCAATTTGAAACATATTATCCACCTCCATGTATGGTAACCTTCTTAAGCTTACCATACATGGAGGTGGATAATCAAAATATTTAATAATAACATGATAATATTTTTGTTGTCAATAACTTTTTTTAATAAATCAGATCAAGCAAAAACAATACGGAACGTGTATTATTTCCAATAAAGGAAAGGTCAATTGGTCCGTGTATATCCTGAAACCTCGACTAATTAACATAGATCAGTTTTTCGTTTTAGCTATGAGACTTCTTCGGCTTTGTCAATTCGAAACTATGTTGCACCATATCACCTAGAGTTTCTTTCGAGAGGGCACCATCTAAAATAATGGTATTCCAGTGGTCTTTATTCATATGATAACCGGGTTTCACTTCCTTATAGATGCTGCGCAGAAAATTGGCGCGCTCAGGTTCGCATTTAAGATTGATGCATAGATGACCATCTAGATTAAAGATAAGCGCAAACAACTTTTTATTACCTTTGTGACGCATCACAGTCCATCCTTCACCAAAAGGGTAGTCTTTATAGGTGTCTGGATAAGACAGGCAGTAATCAATTATTTCATTCAGAGTCATAATAAGCCACCGCCATTATAATTTATGAGTATAGATAAATGAGCCAATGATTCCAAGATCATTATATATCAAAGTAAAATCTGTTTTAATCGTTTTGACTATTAGGTGTTAATATAAGAACGTCATGAAGTTACTTCTGTATGATCTGAATAAGGTTGCCGCATGTATCGTCGAAGACAGCTATTGTGACTTCTCCCATTATGGTCGGCTCCATAGTGAACTTCACGCCTTTTTCCATTAATCGTGTGTACTCTTTTCTTATATCTGTAACGCCAAACATTGTTGCTGGGAAGCCCTCGGCGAATATCTTCTTTTGATACTCCTTAGCAGCAGGATGTTCATTTGGTTCGAGTGAAAGTTCGGTTCCATCTTGATCATCTTGAGAAACAAGTGTTATCCACCTGAATTTCCCCATAGGAACGTCTTCCTTTTTTACAAACCCCAGCTTTTCTGTATAAAACTCCAGTGCCTTGTCTTGGTCTTGTACGAATATACTGGTAACAATGATTTTCATACTGTTTTTGCCTCCTTTGATATTTATGACGCATGATACTGGCTGCAAGCAAAACAACCCACACATTTGTCAGAAGTCCTGTTCCGACTTTTTTCAAAGTGTCTTATGTATATTATATGAAACAAACGTATTTCTCCATGAATTATGCAAATCGTGCACTCAACATTTTTGGAGTGTAAGAAACTGTCCAAATTATACGTTGCCAATTTATTGTCGCAGGAAACCTGATCGATTCTTTAGAAAATATGAAAGAGCTTAGGAACAATTTTTAAATTCTTTGAAGCTGCAAGGAAAAACGTAAAGCATTGCAATGTCACATATGAATATAATGTGGTTATTTACTATTATGTAAATTTATGTCTAAATAGTAAGTGGTGATAAATATTATTGATAGCTGCGTTTTGACTGCATATTTTTTCAGGTTTTACTCACACTGATGATGTCTATAGTTGTTATACTAGTGGCTGCTAAAGATTCCCCTGGAGATAATGTCATTTCATTTGATGAGCCTATGATCTTAATGATATCCATTGGGATCGTTGTATTTTTATTCATCCCTCCATTAGCCATGTCCTTTTTTGGTAACATGGTTGTAAGAATAATATCTGGAGTATATCAATGTTTTATCGTTTTCACTTTTCTGGGGATGATTCCAATTGGATTTCTTATTCCCAATGGCTTTTCGACCATTCTTGTTTCTGTTTTAGGAACGTTAGTCAGCATAATTAGTGTTGTAGTAACCTTATTAATTGATAGGAATAAAGAAGTTAAATCTTAATAGAATAGTTGCTTTTATTGAAAAGCTTTATCCCTAATGTCGAGGAAAGAGGCCTTCCATTGATCACCAACATGATCGTGATAAAATGCTGTTCCTTTGCCAGAGAACTCATTGTCATGCAAACCAGCAACAGTCTCCAATGCTTTTCTTAGCTTTATCATTTGATTTTTCAAATTCTTTATAATCTTTTGCTCGATTTTAAGCTTCAGATAACAAAGAATCTGCTTCAAATCCTTTCATTGGTCCAATCTTTTCTATGAGTTTATATCCTAATGTTACTATTAATTATTTATATTAGAATATAATAAGTTTACATCCTATTTATTACATAGAAAGATTGGAGTTAAAAATGAAAAAAAGTAAGTTTTTTTTAGCAATTATTTGTTCTGCTGCACTGCTAGTTTTTTTAGCATGGTTTATTTATGCTGGCACCCACCAACCTCCTATATTGAAGGGTAATTCAAAAGATGGAAAATGGAGTGTTATCTATTCTCCTGAAAAAGACATAGATCTTGCAAGGCAAGACTTATGGGCGGTTCATATTACATGGAAAAGGGATTCTGAGTTTTCAATAAAAGAGGTTGTGTTTAAAGAAAACGGTGTTGTTGAGGCATCAGGTGACGCAACAGATGAACCTAAGAATGCAAAAGAAATAGCAGTAGCAATAATGGCAGATCCACCAAATACGAATAATGATTATACAGTAGAAGTTACTTGGCAAGAGAATGGGAAAACACAAAAAGACATTATACAAGTAAATAAAGAAATCAAACGGTCATTTGTTATTCCTAATGTAATAAAAAGAATTTTAAGTTTAGGATAAAGCTAAAATACTCTCATAGGAATAGAAAAATATTATTACATCAAGTATAAGCGTTTGCTTTTATCTTGTTTCATCTTAATTTTTCACCTTAACTGAGGGTTGTTCCTAAGTAAACATCAATGATACCAAGGGCTTTGACTGCCTTGGTATTTTTTTGTGCTTGTTTTGAAATTGTCTACTGCCGGACTTACCTAACCTGTAAGTCATTTAAACGGTCAGCAGTTTCTCTTTGTTTGTTGGGGAAACATAAACATCTATTGTCGTTGTTATAATAGCTTGTCCGAGTCTTTTTTTATTGTTGCATAAACTTCGTCTTAAGCTTAATCTATGAATACATAATAAAGACGAACCTATATCATTGCTGATAGGAGAATAAAACAAATACCGTGATGTCAAAAATACCAATTAAGGGGAAGGGGATGAAAAAAAATCAAGAGCGTAATATCTAAATGGGTGAAGAGCCTAAAAAATTTTAGAGGAAAGTACGATCAAGCCGGTGAATCTAACGTAATGAAAAAACAAACTGTTTGGAAAAGAGGGGGTCCTGATGACAAATAGCAGAACGAATCCTAAGGTTGATGAATTTTTAAGTAAAGCTGAAAAGTGGAAGGAAGAATATGAGCGGTTGAGAAATATCGTTCTTGACTGTGAGCTGACTGAAGATTTTAAGTGGATGCATCCTTGTTATACGTTTCATAAAAAAAACGTCGTTTTAATACATGGATTTAAAGAATATTGTGCGCTTCTGTTTCACAAAGGCGCCTTGTTACAGGATCCTCATGGGATTCTCATCCAACAAACGGAGAATGTACAGGCGGCGCGCCAAATTCGGTTCACCAATGTTCAGGAAATAGCTGAAATGGAACCCATCTTGAAAGCTTATATTAATGAAGCCATTGAAGTTGAAAAAGCCGGTTTGGAAGTGAATGTTAAAAAGAATACGGAATACATCATTCCAGAAGAACTTCAACATAAATTCGATGAAATCCCTGCCTTGAAAACGGCTTTTGAAGCATTGACCCCGGGACGGCAAAGAGCATACATTCTTTATTTTTCTCAAGCCAAACAATCCAAAACTCGAGAGTCAAGGGTTGAAAAATATATGAAGAAAATTCTCGATGGAAAGGGATTAAAGGATTAGTATATTCGTCAGGAAGGCATTTTGCTAAGTGAATTTCTATGAAACTGTCATGAAAGAAGCATTGAAGGGTGAAGGCAACCGTGATACCAAGAATTATGAGTCCCTTGGTATTTCTTGTGTCAGAAAAAAATACAGAGGGGCGGTTCAATGCATGAAAGAACCGTCCCTTATTTTGTTTGGCATTTTCGTTAGAATAAAACGATTACTGATTAATGAATAGCCATTATGTCAATGAGGCGTTTTATTTTTTCACTGTCTCCTGTATCAACGTGCACTGTTTTTGCATTTTTTATTATATCCTCAGTCACGTCCCGCATTACGCCTTTACTTACATCATCAGAGGAATCCCAGCGTAAAGGAACATTGTATACTTTAATGTTGCCATCGCCATTACCGCTATAAGTTACTGATCCATCCACTAAACGAGAGCCTGCTAACTGGATAACATCTTCCGGATAGCCAGCACTGGTGTCATCATTCGGATTGATTGGTTCGTCAGCCGAAATATGTCGAACATTCAGTTCATCTATCTCTTGATTTGCTCCAAGCTGCAACCAAACTCTGGCATATTCGATTTGCTCAGAAGAATATTCCGCCAATACATTGTCTTTTTCGCTGTTCGCCTCGTTTTTTGCTCCTTCTGAAGAGGTTTCTTGTGATTCATCTGTTGAGGATTCTTTTGAAGCATTTTCATTTGAATCATTTGTTGCGGATTCTTTTGATCCTGTTGTTGTCTCTGATTCATCCTTGCTTATTTGGTTGCTATCGTCAGTCTCATTATTATTTTCTTCAGATTGTAAAGCAGAATCATTATTTGATTTTTCTTCCTTACCGCCCGTACATCCAACGAGCAATAAGACGAGCAGCATCAGGACAACATTGCAATAAAAAATATTTCTCAGTTTCTTCATTATTTCATCCCTCACCATTATCAACAGCCTTACATGCTTTCTTAGCTTAATCAGTTTTTTATAATCTTTTTTTCGGTTTTCAGCTTCAGATAACAAAGACTTAGCTTCAAATCCCATCATTGTCCAATCCTTTCAGTTAGTTATATCTAAATATTACCATGGAATAGATATGAAAGTTCGAAAAAATTGTTCAAGGAGAGGTAACGAATGTTAGCTCAATCGAATAAATCTAGACAGCTTTTTGAAATGATGGCCACACTGTATGCGGGTGACTTCATTGAGGAATCCCCTATCTTATCTTTGTGGTCTAGAAACTGCGAAAATAAAAAAACACTTTCTCTTTACATGAAGCAGACTATATTGAATGCTTTTTATTTTTGTCATCATGTGGTGATGTACTAGAGTGTGTGAATATGCGGTCTAATATTTGTTCTGTAAATGGCATAAAGGCATTAAGGATTATTCCTCCTAAACAAACGGTTAATAAAGTCCCTACGCCAACTGGCCCATTTAAAATCATTGCAACTATCAAGAATACGACATAAATGAACGTTCTCGAAAAAAAGATATTTGTTCTAGTTAAGTCTTTAATGATTAATGTTAATCGGTCAACTGGAATTGGTGCAAAATTTGTGTGCAAATAGGTTGCAGTTCCTAATCCTATAACGACTAAGCCGATTCCAAAACAAATCACTTTGCTGAACCATAGGTCAGGTGTTATCAAATTGTGCAATAAAAAAAGCCACATATCAATCCCAATCCCCGTTAGAAATGCTGTTAACATCCCCAAAACTTCCGGTCTTTGTCTATTTAAAATTGAATTACAGCATATCAATATGAACGCTATTATGATTTCCCAGCTTCCCACTGTAAGCCCCACATTTTTAGACAGTCCTACCACAACTGCATCAAAGGGTGAAGTTCCAAGGTCTGATTGGATAGTGAAGGAAATACCAAGGGTTAAAATGAAAATTCCTAATACATAAAAAGTATATTTCACTTTACTCGACCTCTTTTTTGTTATTTTTATTGCAAATACAACAAAGTTAAGATATATTCAATATAAGTCATTTATGTTGTATTTGCAACAAAGATATGCACTAAGGAGGTCATGATGAAGGAAATTCTTCGCGAAATCGGAATGATTGCCAGGGCATTAGATTCGATAAGCAATATAGAATTTAAAGAATATAACCTCACAAAAGGGCAGTATTTGTACCTTGTCCGAATATGTGAAAACCCAGGAATCATTCAAGAAAAGTTAGCTGAAATGATTAAAGTAGACCGAACAACCGCAGCTCGTGCGATAAAAAAACTCGAAATAAACGGTTTTATTGAAAAGATGGATGATGAACATAACAAAAAGATAAAAAAACTCTTTCCAACAGAAAAAGGGAAAGATGTGTTTCCCGTTATAAAAAGAGAAAATGATCATTCGAATAGTGTCGCATTAGCGGGGTTTTCTGAAAAAGAAGAAGAAACCATTTTTCACCTTCTTCAAAGAATGAGAAAAAATGTAGAAGTTGACTGGGAATATGTAAAAAAAGGGAACAAGAGAGATTATTAATTTTAAAAGGAGCATATATGAGCATGAGTGTAAAACTAAAAAAGTGCAGCCTTGAAGATTTAAAAATACTCCAAGAAATAAGTATTGAAACATTCAATGATACATTCAAAGACCATAATTCACCTGAAAATATGAAAGCTTATTTGGAAAGTGCGTTTCATTCTAAACAGTTGGAAAAGGAATTATCTAATATCTCTTCACAATTCTTTTTTGTTTATTTTAATCATGAAGTCGCTGGATATTTAAAGGTCAATACCAATGAGGCTCAATCTGAAGAAATGGGTGATGAATCACTAGAAATCGAGAGGATTTATATCAAGAACAAATTTCAAAAACATGGCCTTGGTAAATACCTGTTCAATAAAGCTGTGGAAATTGCGCAGGAATCTAAGAAAAAGAAAATCTGGCTAGGCGTATGGGGAAAAAATGAAAATGCTATTGCTTTTTATGAGAAAATGGGGTTTGTTCAAACTGGAGCCCACTCTTTTTATATGGGTGATGAAGAACAAATAGACTTTATCATGATCAAAACACTCGTATAACTTTTTATGAAAGGCGGGTTTATATGCATATTCCAAAATACTATAAGGTAACAAATGTCGATGACATTTGGGACTTTGTTCAAAACAACTCATTTGGCACAATTGTCACGACAGCCCAAGGGAAACCAATTGCAACTCATTTGCCATTGCAGTTAATGAAAGAGGGAGATACTTACTATATAACGGGGCATATTGCTTATGGGAATCCTCAATGGAGAACATTTGAAACCTGTGAAGATGTGCTTGTTATGTTTCAGGGACCGCACGCTTATATCTCTTCCTCTTGGTATGAAAAGGAAAATGTCCCAACGTGGAACTATCAAGCCGTACATGTATACGGTACAGCCAGCATTTTGAACGAAGAAGAGTTAAAACATGACCTGACAATGTTGCTGCAAAAATACGAAAAGAACCGTGAAAATCCTGTTTTATGGGATAAGCTTTCTCCTCAGCTCTTAGAAAGCCAGCTGAAAGGTATTGTCGGATTTAAGATGAAGGTGGAAGAAATTCAGGCTTCATATAAATTAAGTCAGAACCGAAATGAAAAGGATTATATGAATATCATTGATCAATTACGAAATGAAGGAAATCCAAATTCAAAGCAAATGGCAGAACTGATGGAAAAGAGATTAAAAGATTAAATATAAGTCCACTTTTATTAGCGAACTTTGGAATGCGTGGTACTGCACAAATTTTTGATTCTGCAGAGCCTTCAACTCGTGTGAAAGTTCAAGGAACACTTGCTGTTTTTAGCAGAGGCTTCTGGCGGGCTCTTTCGGTTTTCTAATCACAATTCATAAAAACTTATAGAAATGACGGAAAATGAATATACGGAGTGTAATGAAAATAAGCTTTCAGAATGAGGGCTTGTTAGTGAATAACCCGTGAAGGTTCAAGTCATCTCGGCCGCATCCCAATGATACCAAGGGTTTAACTGCCTTTGGTATTATTTTTTTATGCAGAAAATACAGCTATGAGAGACTTTTTACTAAAACTAACCAGTTATCATTTATAGTGATATATGGAAAATCAACAAATCAACCGAGGATGAATTTTGTTCTATAAAGGAGATTCCCATGGAAGAAGTAAAAGTTGTGTATGCGTTGATTAAAAGTAAATGTAATCAGATATTAATGGTGGATAATCATGAAGGACACTGGTCACTTCCAGGTGGAAGAGTTGAACCTGATGAGACGTTAATAGAAGCTGCTATACGTGAAGTGTATGAAGAAACAGGTTTTGAAGTAGAAATAGGGAATTTAATTGCTGTTAACGAAGCGAAATATGTAAAGAGGAATCATCACACAATCCTTTTTACATTTGAAGCACGAATTGTTGGAGGAACCGAAGCGATTAAAAAGCCAAACGAGATATTGCAAATTGAATGGGTTGACATTGAACAGGCAAATGAACGAATGCCGTATTACTCAGAAGGACTTAATAAAATGCTGACAGGATACGCCCTATATAATAATCAAGGAACAATATGGTAATGGCAGTAATCGTCAGGTTAGTTTAGGTCAAGTTGCAAACAAAAGAAACAAAACAGTGGGGAACAAATGCTTCCCCCTGTTTTGTACGTTACTTAGCTGATATTTTCTTTAATTGTTTTGGAAAATGTGATTGATTTATTCTCGCTAACAAATGTTGAGCCTAAAAGGAGTGCGCCACCTAGCATTTGAACAATGGTCATTTGTTCTTGCAGGATAATGGCAGAAATTAATATAGCTACAAATGGATCGACATAGCTTAGCATAGCAATACTCTGTCCTTTTAATTTTTGCATACCCGAGAAAAATAACCAAAATCCAATCCCAATGTTTACAATCCCTAAAATGATGATAAAAGGAACGGATGATCCAGATACTCCAAAGATACCGAATCCTTCGGTGAAAAACACATATGGCAAGAGCAATAATGCTGTTAATCCAAGTTGGATGATTGTAATCTCCAACCTGCCCATGCGGTGTATAAATTTATTTAGTAACATCAATGCAGCGTAAAATGCAGCCGCAACTAATCCAAAAAAGATCCCAAGCAGATCGTCTGTTCCAGATGCACTTATGCCATTTCCAACAATCAATAACATGCCTATGATCGCTACACCAATACAAACCATTTTTTTGACAGATAATTGTTCCTTAAGAACAAATGGTGAGAGAATCATGACAAACACAGGTGCAAAGTAATACCCTAGTGTTGCATTAGTAAGTGTTGCATTAGTAAGTGTTGTATGATCGTACGATTGATAAAGAAAGATCCAATTCCCTCCTAATGCAATACCAGAAAGAAATAAGATGTAAGCATTCGCTTTCACTAATTTCCATGGAATGGTTTTCTTCATCATGATAAACACGACTATTAAAAATAGACATCCAATTGAACTGCTTAGTAAAGCTGTTTCACTCGAAGATAAATCAATGTATCTTACAACTAAACCCATTGTGCCGAAAATGATCATTGATAATATAAACTGAATCTTAGATTTCATTGTCTACTCCTTCGAATCTGCGAAACAGCTTATATTTCGCAGATTCTTAATCTGTTTTAAATATAAGCTTATTCACTGCTGATTCAACAGCTGGAGTAAACGGCGGTGGCGGTGAAGTAGAAAATGGCTTCCAAGTGTATAGATTTGTATTTGAGAGTAGCATGTTAATCCCCCTATTTATATTAATTTTTTAAAAAGTTTTGATATTGCGAAAAAGTTGGTTCTAGATAGATTATACATGAAACCTTATAAATGTTTTATATTAATTGTGACTTCCTGGTAATTCATAAAATAACAGATTTAGAGGTAATATCTCTACTCGAAACACCACACAAAAGGAACTCTTATCGCAGAATGATTCTGCTAAGGCCCTTTATCTTATTTACTTTTACTTATACGGTAAATCTATTTTTAGCGAATAAGCCTTAAAGAAAAGACTTATTGTTCTGTCGGCATTAATGTCATCAAGTACGATAACTTCTGTCAGGGAAGTTATATAATAGGCTATATCAATTGTGATCGGAGTGTGATTGGATGCAAACGAAGAAAGTTTATCTTTATGTATGTAATACAATGTCAGATTGGGAATATGGATATTTAATCGCTGAACTAAACTCAGGAAGATATTTCAAAAAAGATGCAGTACCTTTAAAAGTAGTTACAGTAGGAGTTAATCAAGAAATGATTACTACAATGGGAGGTCTGAGCATAAAACCAGATATTTCCGTTGGTGAGTGCACTCTTGAGAGTAAAGATCTTCTCATTTTACCTGGAGCGAATACTTGGGGAGAAGATATTCATCAGCCTATCTTGAAAATTGTTGGCGAAGCTTTAGAGCTTGGCACTATTGTTGCTGCAATTTGCGGTGCAACGGAGGGCCTCGCCAATATGGGATACCTAGATTCCAGAAAGCATACTAGCAATGACTTAGAGTATCTTAAAATGGTCTGTCCTCATTATAAAGGAGAAACGTTTTATGAGGTGGGGCCTGCGGTATCTGGTGAGAATTTGATTACTGCGTCAGGAGTAGCTCCTCTGGAATTTGCGATGGAAGTATTGAAAACATTAGATGTATTTGCGCCAGATACATTACATTCATGGTATAACCTCAATAAGACACATCAGCCTGAATACTTCTACGAATTAATGAATTCAATAGAGAGATGAGCGAATCATTCAACTGAGTTTTATATACTTGAGACGATGACAAACATGTTTTAACAATACTCAGAAGTGATGTTGTAATGAAAACAAGCTTTCATAAAACAAAGCAATGTTGAGGGCTTAGTTTAAGTATAGTAAAGGGAAAAAGCTTAATCTTTTTGGGAGATTAGGCTTTTTTTCTAAAGTCTAATATTGGCTTTCGGATATACATGTATTCATTCATAACAGTTTGGTATAAAACCGTCTTCAGCAGATTTTAGGGATTTCTATTTTCTCGAGTTAGTTCGTTTAGGATTTAGGCCGTATTTGTGAATAGGTAAATGAAAGATTTTCTAAAGAGCTAACAGATAGAAAGGATGATAATGGATGAAGGAATATTTTACAATTGGAGAAACAGCCCGTCTCAATAACATCTCAATTCAAACATTGCGCTATTATGATAGGATCGGAGTTTTCAAGCCTCATTATACAGATCAGGATAATGGCTATCGATATTACCATGTCAAACAGTTCTTTTATTTAGATATTATCAAGTATCTAAAATATATTAGAACACCTCTGGAAGAAATCAAGCGTTTCAGCTCAAATACTTGTACCCCTGAACATATGCAACACTTTCTTGAGGAGCAAGAAAACATGATTGTGCAAGAAATGGAAAAACTTGAACGTGCCCGACAATTACTTCATAGAAGAAGGAATCAGCTTAATGAACAAGTAGACATATGCAATAAAAAAGATGAAGGTTTCGTTTATTTTCGTTATATAGATGAACAAACAATAATAAAAGTGGAGACGCCTCAAGTTAATCCTCATCATCAATCAGATTTGTATTACAGAAAGCTGGCTGATGTTGTAGAAAAAATAGGAGATGTAGTAGATAACTATTATGGATTCATTTATGCTTTCAAGCCCTATAAGGATTCTCGTGAAATTTATTGCAACAGTATTTATACGACTGTTCGCAATGGAAAAGAGATAGACATAGGAGAAAAAAACATAACGCTAGACACGATCCCGTCCGGTGAATATGTATGTATCGCATTTGATTGGTCTGCAAAAAATTATGATGAATATTATCGTAAGCTTTATCAATATATTGAATCTCATGGCATCCAAACAGATGGAAAAGTATATCAAGTTTCTCTTCCAATCGACTTTCACTCATTAAGAGAAGAAAACTTCCTTACAGAATTAAGAGTGCTAAAAAAATAACTAATTCTTGACCCTATAGTTGCTATAGGGTTTATGATTTGTGCATCTTCTTATGAATATTTGAAAGGGAGGATGTATAAGATGACAAGATGCTTCGGTTACTCGTGACGCAATGGCAAGGCGGAAACCAACCGTCATGTACTGGGAGCCCATTTATTAACTGGCTTGCACCTTAAAACGAAAGGTCCATTTGAAGAAGTGCCTGTCGATTTTTTTGATGCGAGCCTTGAAAAAGAGCAGGGGATTGTTGGTAGGAGTGTTTTATTAAAGCGAGCTTGATCTGCCAAAAGCTTAATTCATAAGCACAGGCTTGATCGTATTATCGTTCTTGGCGGCGAGGTGCAGAACTTGCTCCTTTTGCATCCTTAAACGAAACATACGATGGAGATACTGCTTTGTTATGGGTTGATTCATTATTATCGCTACTGGCTGTAGTGAAGGAAGATAAATTTCTCTTAACAATGCAGTGAATCATATTAGAGCTGTACGTGCTGCTTTAGCTTTACGTTGAAACACGTTTTATCGTATCTAAAATCCTAATAAAAAATGAATCTGAAAAAAGGAGCGATGAATATGAGAGCACCGATAGATGAACCAATTTGGTACGCCTACCCTGGAATGGTAGCTATAGTTACGGCTCAATATGAGGGTGAAAAAAACGCAATGGCTTCCGGATGGCATACGTATATCGGATCTTCTCCAGGAATGTATGGGATATCAGTAAACAAAGAGACATATACGTACAAAATGATTGAGAAAAGTGGTGTTTTCGGTGTGAATTTTCTTCCAGGGAGATGTTCGGAATTAATTCAAGCTTTAGGCACCCATAGTGGCAGAGATATCAATAAGTTTGAAGAATTTAATATTCAATCCGAAGAAGGATTAAAAGCTGAGATACCGATTTTAACTGATGCGTATTTTGCTTATGAGTGTGAAGTACACAGTATGTCCACTTTGGGCGATCAAGAGTGGATTGTGGGAGAAGTTTTACAGAGATATCGAGATAAAGAGCTTTTCTTAAGAAATGGAATGCCAAATTTAGAAAAGTTGGATATTCCGCTTCATATTGGAAAGTCCAGCTACCGAATATTAAATTGTAAAGCAGAGGAACGTCAGCACGCATTTGATTCCAAAGCTGATTGAAACAATCAGGTTCCTCCACCTTCATTGTTACGTTGCATACATGCTCATGCGCGGTTTGCGATAGAAATTGACCCTCAATATATGCTTTTAGATGAGGTGATGAAGCAATAAATGACGTAACAGTAAACGTATTTTACTGATTAAATACCCGTTACCGACTCCATTTTTTAAATCGCATTTCATATAAACATATAGAAATGATGGGAAAGTGAATATACGGAGTGTAAAGAAAATAAGCTTTGATTTAGGGGCCTAGTAGGTGAATAATCTATGAAGGTTCAAGTCTCTCGGCCGCATCAAAGATACCAAGGGTTGTAGACACCCCTGGTATTTTTTAATGTTCTCTTTAGCTTTTGCAGTTTTTTTCCTTTTTGTTTCACTCGTTACAACATTCAGTTAAAGTGAAATGGAATAAACAAAGGTTTTCCCCGTTTTTGAAGAGTCTATCTTACTTTGCGAATCGCCGAGCAGCTGCCACGCACAATATAACGGCGATATTCACTGCTACGAGTGCCCAGCCCACTTTCTCGTGCAGAATCACTGAGGCGAGCAGCAGTCCAAAGAAGGGCTGGAGAAGCTGCAGCTGTCCAACCGCCGCAATACCGCTTTGTGCGAGACCACGATACCAGAACACGAAGCCAATCAGCATGCTGAATAAGGATACATACGCAAGACTGAGCAGTGCAGGAACGCCGACGCCCGACCATGAGCCTGGCGTAAAATAGAATGACAATGGCAGCATAAGAGGAAGCGACAGAACGAGAGCCCAAGAGATCACCTGCCAGTTTCCCAGGCGCCGTGAGAGCCGGGCCCCTTCTGCATAACCGAGCCCGCATACGACGATAGAAGCCAGCATGTACGCGTCGCCGACCGAGGAAGATTCTCCGCCTTGGATGAGGGCGAATCCTGCTACTAGTAAGCTGCCTGCAGCGGAGAAAATCCAGAAAGCTGGCCGGGGGCGTTCCCCTCCGCGCAGTACGCCGAAGATCGCTGTCGCGAGCGGAAGAAGCCCAATGAAAACAATGGCATTGGCGGATGTGACATACTGAAGCGCCAAGGCTGTCAGCAATGGGAAACCGACCACCACGCCGAACGCTACCACCAATAGCGCAGTTATGTCACCTTTGGCAGGTCGCTGCTGCCGGAAGATGAGAAGGAGCGCTCCGGCCAATACACCAGCTATCGCTGCGCGGCATACGGTGAGGAACAACGGATCGAAGTCCGCCACAGCCAAGCGGGTCGCAGGCAGCGATCCGCTGAAAATGAGTACGCCTATAAAACCATTTATCCAGCCATTTGTTGTTTTGTTCATTGCAATCACTCCAAATATATTTCTTTTTCATGATCTGGATGTTCTTAACAAAACCAGTATCTAAGGATTACAATGACTATAAACTGTAATTGACCTTTTAAAAACAGCCAGTTTCCATAAAAAATTGCATACCAGTTAGGGGAAACGCGCAAATGGATATAACGCCTTTTCTAAATAGAAATCTGGATATTCCGCTTTATCAGCAGCTTTATCGGTATTTCAAAGAAAACATGCATCAGGGGCGTATTCAAAAAGGAATGAAGCTCCCTTCAAAAAGACTTCTGGCGAGTCAGCTTTCCATCAGTCAAACGACTGTAGAACGTGCCTATGAACAGCTTGCTGCTGAAGGCTATATTGTGAGCAAGCCAAGAAGCGGATGGTTTGCTGATTATAATGATGCTGATTTTGTCCATAGTAAAATGCTTAGCACATCACCAGCGAGAAAAAAAGCGCAAGAAAATGAACAATGGATTGATTTTCACTATGGAAATGTAGATTCTTCTCACTTCCCTTTTTCCGCTTGGAGAAAAAGTATGGTCAATAGTTTAGACCAATATGGCCACGAGCTTTATCGGCCAGGAAATGCTTTAGGGGAGCTTGAGCTGAGGACACTTATTGCAGAGTACCTGTATCAATCACGCGGAGTTCATTGTGTCCCTGAACAAGTGATCATAGGTGCCGGAAACCCTTTTCTTCTGCAAATCTTGTGCCAGGTTTTTGAAGCGGATATTTTCATAGGATATGAGGATCCGGGTTATCCAAGAGCTCGGAAGATTTTTGAAGCCAATCGTATGAAGATCGTTCCTATACCGGTCGACGATGAAGGGATTTGTATACAAAAGATCAAAGAACAGCAGCCACACCTTGTATATGTCACACCTTCTCATCAATTTACGCTGGGAACAATCATGACGATTAACAGAAGAATGCAGCTGCTCAAATGGGCGGCAGAAAATCAATCATTCATCATAGAGGACGATTATGATGGGGAATTTAGATACACAGGACAGCCGGTCCCATCCTTGCAAGGGCTTGACCAGCATAACCGTGTCATTTATATGGGCACCTTTTCCAAATCTCTTCTTCCTTCGCTGCGTATCAGCTATATGATTCTCCCTTCGCCTCTTTTAAAAAAAGGCCATGACATCACTTCTTTATATAAGCAAACAGTGTCCTGCCACAGTCAGCTGACGCTGGCTCAATTTATAAAAAATGGAGAGTGGCAAAAACACATCAACAGAATGAGAAAGCTATATCGAAAAAAAAGGGCCATTTTATTAGAGACTGTGCAAAAAGAATTAGGAAAACACGTCAGGATTCGCGGGGAAAATTCTGGACTTCGTATCTTACTAGACGTTTTCTTGCCATTCAGTGAAAAAGAGTTAATTGAGAAGGCAAAGGAATATGGAGTGAAAATTTATCCGGTTTCTCTTTCTTATAAAAAACATCCTCCTGCAAAAACTGTCTCACTGGGATTTGCAGGGGTTTCTGAAGTTGACATACGAGAAGGCATAAAAAAGCTGAAAGCTGCTTGGAGGATATGAGAGGTCAGGAGTCATTAGGAGATGATGGCTTTTAAAATATCCCCAGCTATGAATGAAAATACTGAAGATATAAGTGGCCCTCAGTCTCCCGCTCCTGATAAGTTTTGAATGCTTTTTGACTGGATACTCCTATATGAACCTTCTTCAGCATCAAATACTTCAGATGATAGGCAATTGATGAAGCTTTAAGCGAGATTTTTTTATTTGCTCATGTCAGTGCTACAATAAACAAGTACACAAATGACAAAATAGAGGTGTAAGAATGAAGTTAGATGAGTTTACAATCGGTCAGGTATTCAAAACGAAATCTTTAACATTAACAAAAGATGATATTATGCGGTTTGCAAGTGGACCCTCAATATATGCATGTAGATGAAGAAAAAGCGAATAAGGGCAGATTTAATGGAATTATCGCTTCTGGCACACAAACACTGGCCATTTCTTTTAAACTTTGGATTGAAGAAGGTTTGTATGGAGACGCTGTGATAGCCGGAACAGAAATGAATCATATTACATTCATAAAACCCGTTTTTCCAGATGATGAACTGCATACAATCGTTGAGGTGCTTGATAAGCAGCCAAAGAGAAATGAATTGGGAATCCTCACTGTATTGTTATCTACTTATAATCAAAAAGAAGAAAAAGTATTTGAAGGTGAGTTATCGGTATTGATGAAGCAATAACTCAGAAAGCCCGCTTTCCTAAAGCGGGCTCGATTGAATAAGCTGATGTGTGAAAGACTTTAGCGAGTTTCTTTTGAAAAATAAGAGGTTAACACATCATAAACAATAGGCAAAGAAGTAAAACCCTCATTTTCTAAAAAATGACCCCCGTGCTGGACTTCGTATAACGCAGCGTCAATTTGTTGTGCCAGCTCCTTGCTCCATGAAAATGGAACAATTTGGTCGTTCTTAGAAGCAATGACAGCGCGGTGCTTCGCGGTCTCGATGATTTTTTGATGATCAAACGATCCCTGTGTAAATTCATCTAACATCTTTAAAGTGGGCAATGATTTGGCAAAGCCGGAAACCAGTATGATTCCGCCAAGCTGTTTTCGTAATTGAATATGTTCCAAAAATCTTAAAATGGCGGGGCACCCTAGGCTGTGCGCAACCAAATACGTATTTTCATCTAAAGTGTGTTGATAAAAAGAGAGTGTATCCAGCCAATCATCAAGTCTTGGCTCGAGCGGATGAGGCATGTTTAAAATGTCTGCTTGGACCCCATCTGCGAGCAGACGTTTTTTCAGCCAAGGGAACCAATGATTTGTTGAGGAGGCTCTGTAGCCATGAATGATATAGACTTGTTTTGTCATTTTTTCCTCCAAACGAAGTATTTTCATTCAGTATAAAATTCCTCTCATTGGGAAACAAGTACGCACTTTTTTGTAAGTAGCTTTTACATATGAGGCATTCCTTGTGCCATTCCCCACTTACACATTTCATCTATGAGGGGATACAAAGATCGCCCTCTGTCAGATAACGAATACTCTACTTTCAGTGGGACTTGAGAGACCTCAGACCGATGAATAAGGCCGTCAGTTTGTAATTCCTTAAGCTGTGCGCTTAACATTTTATGGGTGATGAAGGGCATAGCCCTTTTCAGCTCGCCGTATCTCATCGTTTTTTCACACCCTAACTCATAGAGAATTCTCATTTTCCATTTGCCCCCTATAAGAGATAAGGTGTATTCAAATGGGGCTTGTTTACTGCGGCACAGGCTATTCATTGTAATCAAACCTCCTTTTTAAAGTATAATAACAGAATAAATCAGGAATTTCGGTGTTGAAGTTTAAAGGGCCTGGCGGGTAAATCTGAGGCGGCTCACGTTCTCTCGGATGCGAACATGAAACCAAGGATCTTGCTAGTTATTGGCCTGGGTTGAAGCATAATCTGTCAGAGATTGCATCAAATGATATTTGTGACCTGATTCACGATCTGAACTGAAAGGGCGATTTGTTCGACAGACGGCACGGGCAAATTGAATGTTCCAAGTCAAAGAGGGTAATCTTACTGTTAATTACTTTATTTGAAAAAAACGATGTTTTTAGCTGAAAATATCTATTATGGTATAGTTAAATATAACGAAATATTTGAGAAATGAGGAATGGTATGTATACAGTCAAAAAACATAAAAAATTTAAAGCGAAAATGATTCTGCAAGTCATAATGGTTATTATCGGAGGAATTATAGCGGCATATGGACTGGAAACCGTATTGATTCCAAACAGTGTGTCTGATGGAGGGGTGACAGGCCTTAGTATCGTTGGTTCACAGCTATTTGATTTGCCATTAGGGGTCCTTATCGCAGCTTTAAATATCCCGTTTGTCTGGTTAGGATATAAGCAAATTGGGAAAGACTTTGCATTATTATCCATTATCGGAATCGTATCACTTGCCGCTGGCACAATGTTTTTCCACCACACGCCAGCCATCATAGAGGGGGATACCCTGTTAATAACCGTTGTTGGCGGGATTATCCTTGGATTGGGAATGGGGTTAGCGTTACGTAACGGCGGCGCATTGGATGGAATTGATATGCTCGCTGTGCTGCTATCTCGAAAATTGCCATTTGGAACAAGCGACCTCATTTTATTCTTAAACCTTTTTGTGTTTATTTTTGTATCCATTGTATTTGGCTTACAAGGGGCATTACTGTCAGTCATTGCTTACTACATTGCGTCTAAAGTTATACATATCGTTGAGGAAGGCTTAAGTGGTTCTAAAACCTTTCAAATTATTTCAACCCAGCCTGAATTAATGGTAGAGACGATACGTGATCAGTTAGGTCGAAGTGCTACCTATAAAGAAGCTTATGGCGGTTTTTCCCACGAGAAATTTAAAGAAATCACATGTGTCATCAACCGCCTTGAAGAAACAAAACTAAAGGAAATTATTAATGAAATTGATAAAAATGCCTTTGTTACCGTATATGACGTAGCTGAAGTGAAGGGCAGTAATTTTAGAAGACATACGAGTCATTAGAGAAAAACAGAACTTCTAACCCAAAAGCGAGATACCGCTTTTAAAATGATAAGTCTCAGAAATTTTATATTAAATTGTTTTTGTCTTCACACTCAGAAAATAAGGTAACCAGCAAGTCAGTATGTTAAAGTCTGTACTGGAATTCCATTGCCTCCTGTCTCGTATAATGAGAATAGGAGGCTTTTTTGTATCAGGTTATGCTTAAATGGAGGGATTTATTTGAATATTGAGCTGCAAGAAATAGATATGTTGCAAGCGGATTCTGGTCCTTATGGGATAGCGGTCTCTCGTGAAGGAAATGTATGGTTTACTCAACATAAAGCAAATAAAATCAGTTGTCTTCATCAAGATGGAACAATCAAAGAATGTATTGTTCCAACTCCTGATGCACGAGTGCTGTGTTTGACCATATCTTCAATAGGTGATATTTGGTTTACTGAAAATGGGACTGATAAAATTGGAAGGCTTTCAGAAAAGGGCATATTTACAGAGTACCCATTACCCCATCCAAATTCAGCGCCATATGGAATTACTGAAGGTCTTCACGGTGATATTTGGTTTACTGAAATGAATGGAAATCGCATAGGGAGATTGACAGCAGAAGGGGTGATTCATGAATACGAACTGCCGAATGAAGAATCATATCCTTCTTTTATTACGTTGGGGCCCGATGACTCACTTTGGTTCACTGAAAACCAAAACAATGCGATCGGCAAGATAACCCGGTCAGGAGAAATAACGGAATACCCAATCCCAACACCGGGAGCAGCACCAGTCGGTCTTGCAAACGGAAATGATGGTGCCCTTTGGTTTACAGAGATAATGGGAAATAAAATAGGAAAGATCACGATGTCCGGCGAAATAACGGAATATGATATTCCTACACCAAATGCCCGGCCTCATGCTATTGCTGCGGGAGTCGAATCGGATTTATGGTTCACTGAATGGGGAGCAAATAAAATAGGAAGGTTAACGAAAGAGAGAACCTTTGAAGAATATACAATCCAAACCCCTAATGGCGAACCTCACGGAATTGGCTGTGACAAAGAAGGCTGCGTATGGTTCGCATTAGAGTGTAATAAAATCGGAAAGCTGCGTTTACTGAAATAAAGAGAAAGTGCTGAAAGAATAACATAGAGGATTTAAAAAGCATACCAAGAACATCGTATGCTTTTTCATTTGCATAAAACGCCATAATGTTACATGAACCGAAGTCTCGTCAATATAGTTTTTCAACAGCTTAAGTACTTATAGCTCTTTTACCATGACCCTCTCGCCGTTAAAATCGAGCTCACCATTAAATGTAAAACCGAATTTTTGATACAGGCGCAAAGCATGAATGTTGTTCTCAAAAATGCTTAAATAAATTCTGTTACATGTATATTGCTCAGCAAGGTGATGAATAAGAGCTTCAAGCATCATGCTCCCTAATCCTTGACCTTGAAAACGCTCGTCAATGAAAAATCGGTCAAGCCACACTCTGCCGTTTTTATTTTCTTCATCAAACTCAGGAAACCATCCATACATAGCAAAACCGACTAACTCTCCTTCGTAATAAAGTCCAGCAGGTTTATAATACTGACATTCTGATGCATCCTCTAGACATTGCTTGGTTGATTCTATATATGATATTTGGCTTTTGTGAACATGAAGAGACAGAATAGATTCACGATTCTCTTCAGTTACCGCCTTTATCTCAATATTCATAGTCATTCCCCTTTTTTCTCTTTTTCTGGTAAGGATATAAGATTTTTCAGATAAATTGTTACGCTTTCATCCACATCATGTAGTCTTGTAAGGAACAATGAGTTCTGTAGTTAATCCCCTTACTTTACAATTTGCACAAAACCTTTAATTAAATACTTTTCATAGCCCTGATACTCATCTAACATCGCTTTTTCGGTAGAAGAATTCTTGTAATTTTATATTTTTGTCGCGGCAGCTGAGGAGCTGTCTTTTTTTGTAAACCTGTATGGGAGGTCATGCAATACACTACGTGCTCGTTCATAAATTAGTACTTATTTACTTAAATGAAATTCATCTTGATTGAAGCTTGTCCTGTGCAATCTTTTATGGAGAGTATCTTCTTTTTAATGAATGAACAGGTGAATTTTCTGGGCATAAATCCAATTTTTCCGGAAGTTTCGGTAAAAAACAAAACTTTTAGCGTGGTTATTTTACTTTATAATGTAAGCGGTTTCCTATGTAGTATACTTATACTATCGTACATCATTTGAGTGAAACACAGGAAGGATAGAAAAACAGATGAGATACATGAATACTAGACAAAAAGACATTTTGTATCTGTTGTTATCTGAACCTGATGACTATTTAGTCGTGCAAGATTTTGCCGACAGGGTAAAGTGTTCTGAAAAAACGATCAGGAACGATCTGAAAACGATCGAAGGTTATCTGCATGAACATTCTCCTGCTCAGCTCATTCGCAAACCAGGATTAGGTGTCTATTTAAATATAGAAGAACATGAAAGGGCCCGGTTAACTCAACAATTAGGTACTGAACATTTTGGCTCAAAGCACCAGTCCGATGAAGAAAGAATTCTGCAAATCGCTTATCAATTATTAATGAACCCAAAACATGTTTCAGCAAAAGAAATTGCCGCTCAGCATTTTTTGAATAAGTCTTCCATCAAAAGGGATTTACATGAAATTGAAGAGTGGCTGAAGCGATTTGATCTCAAATTGGTGTCAAAGCAGCGGCTCGGTTTAAAGATTGAGGGAAATGAAAGAAATAAAAGAAAAGCCTTAGCCAGAATCTCTGATTTGATTGATAACCCAGAGTTTACAAGTCAATTTATCAAAAGCAAGTTCTTAAGTCATGAAGTGAAATGTGTGTCGAATGAATTCAAAACATTGCAAAAGCACCATTCTATCTATTTCACAGATGAAACGTTCGAGAATCTATTATTGCATACATTGCTGATGATACGCCGGATCAAAATGAAGCAGCCCATCTCGATTTCGCCAACAGAAATGGCAGCAGTAGAAAAGAAGATAGAATATCAATGGGCAATGACATGTTTAAAACGGCTGGAAGCGGTTTTTGCCATCCGCTTCCCTAGAGAAGAAGCCGTGTATTTAACGCTCCATATACTCGGCGGAAAAGTTCGTTTTCGATCTCGGGGAGAAGAAAAAAAGGTTCTAGAAAATCCCTTGCTTCCCATGGTTGTGCGGCATTTAATCGATCGTGTGTCAGAGCTGAAAATGCTTGATTTTCATAATGATCAGGATTTGGTCAATGGATTGAACATCCATCTTAACACAGTGCTAAACCGGCTGAATTACGATCTTTCTGTATCAAATCCAATGCTAAATGACATAAAAAAAATGTACCCCTATCTGTTTCATATGATCATTGACGTTCTGGAAGACATCAATCAAACGTTTGCTCTTTCTATTCCTGAGGAAGAGGCCGCTTATCTGACATTGCATTTTCAAGCTGCGGTCGAACGTTTGCACCACAGCAGCGAGAAGCGTAAAAAGGCAATCATCGTCTGCCACATGGGCATTGGAATGTCACAATTGCTGCGGACAAAAATTGAACGGAAATTTCATCAAATCGCTGTGAAGGCCTGTATTGCAAAAGCTGATTTAGCAGATTACACAACAAAGCATGGGGACATAGATCTTTTCATTTCCACGATAGCGCTGGAACATGTGCCGATTCCTCATATTGTTGTATCACCGCTGTTGGAGCCTTCTGATGAGAAGAAACTAAGTGTATTTATGGATCAGGTTGACGAATCCCAACGCCAAACACAAAAAACGTTTAAGATGCTGAACAATACGACTCCTTTCTTAGTTTTTTTGCAGCAAGAGTCAGTTCATCGCTACAAGCTGATTGAACAGATGGCAATGATCTTATACGAGAAAGGCTATGTGGAGAAGGAGTATGCCATTCATGCTGTGATGAGAGAAAAAATGTCGGCGACAAACATTGGGGCTGGCATTGCGATTCCTCATGCAAACTCTAAATTGATTAAACAATCAGCCATTGCGATTGCCACATTAAAAGAGCCGCTTGATTGGGGGGCTGAAAAAGTGTCGCTCGTCTTTATGCTGGCTGTCAAACACGAGGATCAAAACATGACAAAGCAATTGTTCCATGAACTGTCATATCTATGCGAGCAGCCGGCATTCATTCATAAGCTGACGAAAGAAACAAATGTTATGACATTTTTATCTTATTTGAATTATTAAAAGCGGGGCTTTGATGCCCTGCTTTTTTTGTATATGGAAAAATGCCGGTTTTTCCGGAATTAACGGTAAAAAACAGCGCTTTTACAAGCATGATTTTGATATACAGTTGTTACAGGCCTTATGATTCATACTTTAAAGGAGGACTCGTATGAAACTGTTAGCGATTACATCATGCCCGAATGGAATTGCCCATACATATATGGCGGCTGAAAATCTGCAAAAAGCTGCCGACAGATTAGGCGTCCAAATGAAAGTCGAGACCCAAGGCGGAATCGGAGTGGAAAATGAGCTGACCGGTGAGGAGATTCGTGAAGCAGACGCGATCATTATTGCGGCAGACCGTTCGGTAAACAAAGACCGGTTTATAGGAAAAAAACTGTTGTCTGTCGGGGTTCAGGATGGTATCCGCAAACCGGAAGAATTAATTCAAAAAGCACTTAGCGGCGATGTGCCGGTCTACCGTTCAGTTTCAAATTCGGAAGCCGGCAATCAACAGGAGAAAAAACAAAATCCGATTTATCGTCATTTAATGAACGGTGTTTCTTTTATGGTTCCATTCATCGTCGTCGGCGGATTATTGATAGCGGTTGCATTAACGCTTGGAGGTGAGAAAACACCGAAAGGCTTAGTCATTCCGGATGAATCTTTTTGGAAAACAATTGAACAGATCGGAAGTGCCTCATTCTCATTCATGATCCCGATTTTGGCCGGATATATCGCGTACAGCATCGCTGATAAGCCCGGGCTTGTACCAGGAATGATCGGCGGATATATTGCAGCGACGGGAAGCTTTTACGGCAGTGCAAGCGGCGCCGGTTTTCTCGGTGGCATCATCGCCGGTTTTTTGGCGGGGTATTCTGCCCTTTGGATCAAAAAATTAAAGGTTCCAAAAGCGATTCAGCCGATTATGCCGATTATTATTATTCCAGTGTTCGCTTCACTAATTGTAGGTTTGGCGTTTGTGTTTTTGATCGGTGCACCTGTAGCCCAAATTTTCGAATCTTTAACGGTATGGCTGGCGGGCATGAAAGGTTCGAGCTCCATCCTGCTGGCATTGATTTTAGGCGCAATGATTTCATTTGATATGGGAGGCCCCGTAAACAAGGTGGCATTCCTGTTCGGATCGGCCATGATCGGAGAAGGAAACTATGAAATTATGGGACCGATTGCCGTCGCCATTTGTATACCGCCGATCGGCCTGGGGATTGCCACGTTTTTTGGAAAAAGGAAATTTCAGGAGTCGGAAAGAGAAATGGGAAAAGCATCATTTACCATGGGACTCTTCGGCATCACTGAAGGAGCCATTCCATTCGCGGCACAAGATCCGCTTCGCGTCATTCCGGGGATTATGGCAGGTTCTATGATTGGTTCTGTGATCGCTATGATCGGCAATGTCGGAGACAGAGTAGCGCACGGCGGGCCTATAGTGGCAGTACTAGGCGCCGTTGATCATGTATTGATGTTTTTTATTGCAGTGATTGCCGGATCTCTTACCACCGCTCTTTTAGTTAATGTACTAAAAAAAGATATTCCGGTTTCTTCACCCGCCGGGCTGAGTGAAGCTGCAGCATCGAATGACGCTCCCAAACAGCACAATGAAGCGGAAAACAGACAGAAGACGGATATTAACAAGCTGACAGACATTATGAGTATAGATCTTATTGAACCAACATTATCAGGCGAAACCAGAGATGACATTATCGATGAAATGATTCAAAAATTGTCCCGCGCAGGTATGCTGCATTCAGAGAGCGGTTTTAAAGAAGCGATCATGAATCGCGAACAAGAGGGGACAACGGCGATTGGCATGAATATTGCGATCCCGCACGGGAAGTCTGATGCCGTCAAGAAGCCGAGTGTAGCGTTTGGAATCAAACGATCAGGCATTGACTGGAACAGTCTTGATGGATCAGAAGCAAAGTTAATCTTTATGATTGCTGTACCGAAAGATAGCGGAGGGAACCAGCATCTGAAACTGCTGCAAATGCTATCTCGAAAACTGATGGATGACAGCTATAGGGAAAGGCTGCTTTCTGTCCAGACAAAAGAAGAAGCATACAAACTCCTGGATGAAATCATATAAAGCGGGGGATTTTCATGATGACTGAACCGTTATTTTTCAAGCCTGTTTTCAAAGAAAAGATTTGGGGCGGCACTGCTTTGGCTGCTTTCGGCTATGACATTCCGTCAGAACGGACGGCGGAATGCTGGGCTTTTGCAGCACATCAAAATGGGCAAAGCATTGTTCAAAACGGGATATACAAGGGGCTCACGCTCAGCGAATTATGGGAACATCACCGGCATTTATTCGGACATCTAAAGGGGGACCGCTTTCCTCTTCTCACGAAAATTTTGGATGCCAATCAAGACTTATCCGTTCAGGTGCATCCGAAAGATGAGTATGCAAAAACGCATGAAAAAGGAGAGCTCGGAAAAACAGAATGCTGGTATATCATAGACTGCCAAGAAGATGCAGAAATCGTTTATGGCCACAATGCAAAAACAAAGGAAGAACTGATCTCGATGATAGAAGGTGGAAAATGGGACAAGCTCCTGCGCCGCGTAAAGGTAAAACCGGGGGATTTCTTCTATGTGCCAAGCGGCACCGTTCATGCGATTGGGACAGGCATTCTCATTTTAGAGACGCAGCAGAATTCCGATACAACCTACAGATTGTATGATTATGGCCGGAAAGATACAGAAGGCAATTTGCGCGAGCTCCATTTGGAAAAGAGCATAGAAGTGATAGACGTACCATTTGCGCCAGAGCAGCAAACGGTTCAATATAAACAAGCAGATGATTTGCACATAGCCGTATTGATTGAGTGCCCTTATTTTTCAGTGGAAAAGTGGGAGTTAATAGGATCGGCAAGTTTAAAACAGCAAAAATCATTCCTTCTTGTCAGCGTCCTCGAAGGAGAAGGCCGGATAATCTCCGGCGAGCGTACATATGACTTTAAAAAAGGAGATCATATGTTGCTGCCTTACGGGTTTGGGGAATTCAAACTCACAGGGGATGCGGAGTGTATCGTATCTCATCTGTAAAATAAAACTTTATACCAGTTTATTTTTTAAGATTGATATAAAGAACGAACCAAAGTGATCTCATTTTGAGCTAATTGAATGTTTCAATATAAAAAGATACCAGCTGGTATCTTTTTTCATATTCACTCACTATGACACCCCTTCGATGTTTCTTTTATCTTATCTGCAATTGGGAGTATGCTGTCCAGCAGATTAACTGTAGACAACAATCACGTTGCTAAAGACAACCTATAAAAGCTGCTTCAATTTTATATAGATAAATAGAGAAGAAAACGAAATGTGTTTCTGAATGATTTGTTTGTAAAAAAACAAGCTATCCTATTATAAACGCAGTTTTTTTTATTTCGTGGGCAAAATCATCTTTGAGCTGTCACGTTCGCTATTTCAAATGTTTCTTTCCCCAAACTGAACATTTGATCTGACAAGTTTTATAGGTAAGAATGTAAAGGATGATCTACATGAAATATGATAAAGTATTTTTTATGTGATAGTTGATGAAAGAATATTTTGATAAGAGGTGTATTTATGAAGTTGGATGAATTTGAGATTGGACAAGTATTTCATACAAAGTCTTTTAGGGTAACAAAAGAAAATGTAATGAGGTTTGCGGAAGAATTTGACCCTCAATATATGCATGTAGACGAGGAAAAAGCGAATAAAGGCAGATTTAATGGAATCATCGCTTCTGGCATACAAACGTTAGCCATTTCTTTTAAGCTCTGGATTGAAGAGGGGTTCTATGGCGACGATATTATTGCTGGAACAGAGATGAATCATATTAAATTCATAAAACCCGTGTATCCAGATGATGAATTGCATACAGTTGTTGAGGTAGTGGATAAAAAACCAAAGAAAAGTGGAACGGGAATACTTACTGTATTGTTATTTACTTATAATCATAAAGAAGAAAAAGTATTCGAAGGTGAGTTATCAGTATTGATTAAGCAATAAATAATGTAACATTAAAGGTTTGTGATCACCAATTGATCAAACGATGAGAGTATAATTAAGATATGCTTTTTGGACTTACAATGTTAAGAGCTCATCTTTGAAAAAAACATACCAAATACGATTGGTATGTTTTTTTATTCATTCATGTAATGACATGAAGCAGGGTACCGATACCGTGCATCAAGACAGAAAGGAAATTAGAAATTTTTAAGCTCCTTTAACATCTTTATTTTGCTTCCTTTTATGTAGGTGAAACATACCCCGCTGACAGTCACCATTCCGCCTAGCAGTGAAATAAGTGAAGGCATTTCGCCTATCCACACCCAGGAAATCACCAATGTCAAAGCCGGTGTTACATAAAGTGAAATCGTTGCTTCAGAAGCACCGACGATTGAAGTTACATATGCAAGCGCAAAGTATGGGATGACCGTCGGGAATAAACCTAAGTAAACGATAGACAATGTGGAGTTCATTGAGGCGTTTACAAACTCCCCCCATAAGCCTGGAAGAAAAACAAGCATTGGTAAGGATGCACCCCAAATCGTGAACGTTACAAATGGAATAAAACCATACTTTTTTATATAACGGGCTTGAAAAACAAAATAAATACTCTCTGCAAAAGCTGCCAGCAGAATGAACAGAATCCCTTTCATTGAAAGCGTATGATCTCCTGTCCCTAATGAAATAAATGACACACCCAATAAACTAATGATAGAGCCAATCCATTTAGAAAAACCAAAATGTTCACCAAAAAACAGTCGAGACAACACCGCAGAAAAGATTGGTGCTGTGGTTACGAGTAAGCTTGCAATCCCGGCACTAACTGTTTTTTCGCCGATATTAAGCAAAATGTGATAGAGTGCAAAACCTAAAAACCCTAATAATAAGATGACAGGGATATCTTTCATGTCAGGTAAGCGCATTTTAGTCAGCACAGCAAAAAGCAACAATGCCATAGATCCGATTAACAAACGAAATAAAGCAAGGTGTTCGGGTGTGTAATATTCCAGACCTACACGAATTCCCGGAAAAGCTGATGCCCACAAACCGATCATAAGACTATAAGATATGATGAGTTGCACAGTTTTCTTTTTCATGATCTTCACTCCTTCTTTACAAAAACCAACCAGTTATTTAGTGTGTTTTATACTAATTGAGATTTGATAAAATGGCTTCAACCAGTTACACAATTTTTGACCCAACCACTTTAGTTGAAGGAGACTGCTTTTGATGAGCGTTACAGAAGAAAAAACGGTTAGAAAGCTTCCTAAGTACTTACAAATCATTGATTATATAAAAGAGAAAATAGGAAATGGAGAGTGGCCGATTGGAAGTAAGATTCCAAGCCAGCGAACGCTTGCAAAAGACTTTCATGTAAATCGAAGCACGGTTATCACAGCATTAGAGGAATTGATGGCAGATGGGTTGATTGAAGGCAGAATGGGCAAAGGGACAGTTGTCATCAACAATACTTGGACACTGTTGGCTAAGAATTCTGCACCCAATTGGGAGAAATATGTAACTTCGGGAATCCAGCAGCCAAGCCGAAGAATTGTTCAAGAGATCAATAAATCAGAATCAAATTCTGATCTTATACAGCTAAGCAAAGGAGAACTTTCAAATGAGATTTTTCCTTTGTCTGCTATGAAAGAGATTATGGGCAAGGTATCTCAAAACATAGAGGCGTTCGGATATGAGGAACCAAAAGGATACTTGCCTTTAAGAGAGGCATTGAGTGATTATTTAAAAACAATCGGGATTCAGGCTTCACCTTCATCCATTCTTATAGTTTCAGGAGCACTGCAAGCCTTACAGCTTATATCAATGGGACTTTTGCAAAGAGGTTCAACTGTTTTTCTTGATCAGCCATCTTATCTTTATTCATTACATGTATTTCAATCAGCCGGAATGAATCTGACCGGACTTCCTATCGATAAAGAGGGGCTTTTGCCAAATCATATTCATATGACAAAGGGGGAACGGGGAAGAGCCATATTATATACAAACCCTTGTTTTCAAAATCCGACTGGTATCTTAATGTCAGAAGAGCGGCGGAAAGAAATCCTTGCAGCAAGCGAGGAAACACAGCTTCCCATTATTGAAGATGACATATATCGTGAGCTGTGGATAGATGAAAACCCGCCATATCCTATTAAAACAATAGATAAAAACGGCCATGTGCTATATGTAGGAAGTTTATCGAAAACGCTAAGCCCCGGCTTAAGGATTGGATGGATAGTCGGACCGGAACCAGTGATTGAACGTTTATCTGACATTAAAATGCAGACAGATTACGGATCCAGTTCGTTATCTCAAAGAGTTGCGGCGGAATGGTTCACATCTGGCCAATATCAGCGGCATTTAGAACGTGTGAGACATCAATTAAAGATAAGAAGGCAATTTGTTACGAGCGCTTTAGAAACCAATATGAAGAATGCAGCTGTTTGGACTATTCCAAAAGGGGGATTCTTTATTTGGTTAAAAATTTTGCCTTCGATATCTATGAAATTACTTTATAAAAAAGCCTTAACAAAAGGGATTCTTCTCAATCTTGGCAGTATCTATGCTCAGGAAAAAGGGAATTATATTCGCTTGTCATACGCTTATGCATCCCTTGAAGATCTCCAAAAGGGAATTTATGAATTAAGTTTGATCATTAAGGAACTTGCAAGTAAATAAATATGCATTCAATGTTGATAGATAGGTTCTTAGAAATTATAAGATGAATATGTAGAGTGGTGGGTGTCTCCTCATCTTACTGGCTATTCTAAAAAGCTCAGAACTCGTTCATTTATGGTTTCAGACTGTTCCAATGATAAAACATGGCCCGCATTTTTGATGATTTCTGCTTCAATTCCAGGCACTAATAAAGATGCGCGCTGTAAGGCTGAATGCGGATCATAAATGACTTCATGTTCACCTAGTAATAATAGAATCGGGACTTTTACTGATTTTAATTCTTCGTCGGTGAAAACATACGGAAATCCGTCGGCTTTAGGGGTTTGCTGTCTTGCTCCATCCTGCCACATAACTCCTGCATGAAACTGCTTCACAAAAAGTGGATGTAACACATTGCGATCTATCATCATCCACTTTAAGAAACTCTCAACTCCATTTGGTTCTGTGAGACTAAGCGCATATTTATAAAAATCGTGATGAAATGGTAAAAATGTTTCCGCTGGGCTAAGAAGAGTTGCACTTTTTACTCTCTCTGGCGCACGTAAAATAAAATTCATAGTATGAAGTCCGCCAAGTGAGAGTCCGATCATGTGAGGCTTTTCGACCCCTAGATAATCAAACACATCAAGAAGCCAATCGGCGTAACCCGTTCTTGTACCACATAAATCTGCAGGAATACTTTTATTCTTATCACCTATGATATCGATTGCATAAGTTCGGTATTTGCTGCTCCAATCCGCAATGTTGGGATACCACATCGTGGAGCTAAATAGTGCCCCGTGAAGCAATACGAGTGGCGGCGCATTCTCTGGTCCGCTTGCAATCACATGCGTTTGACCGAAACGAGTGGATACATAATATGCTTTGTAGGGAACTGGCCAAAGACCGAGGCTTTCATCATAAGTTTGAAAATAGTGAATGCCATTGTCACTTAATTGGGGAAACATTGGTGAATGGTTTGACATGCAAATTTCCTCCCGTCCTTTTTAAAAGAATGTATTGTTACGTGCAGAAAAGTAAAGTAATTGATTATAACAGAACTATTTACAATATAATACAGTTTTCGTTTTGTATCAAATACTAAATGAAATTGGGGATAAATAATTTGATACAGAAGTCTAAGAATACATATAACAGAAATCAATCGTTTCCGAGAAAGTCGCAGTACTTTAACAAACATGCAACAAATACCTTTAGAAACGTTAAGAACAAACCTTATCAGGCTGAAGTATCATACTGAATCATGGTGAGAGCTCTTTACAGAAGTGTCGTTAAAAGAGGGGAATTCTTTTACGGATAGAATAAAAGAGAGAAAGTGATAGGGGGGACAGTTTGCAGGAGATAAAAGAAGAACAATATAGTGATGCCAAAACATTGATACATCATAAAGAAACATGTTGCCCGACATTTGTTTATTCAATATTAGAACAAACAATTCCGGGAGTTGTTTATGCAGATGATCAATCGTTTCTGATAGGAACCAGCTCAGGAATTTATTATGTTGCAGGCGATGAAAGGAATCAAAATGTAAATGAATTTATCGTCAAATTATACAATAAGAGAGCTAAATCCAAAAAAAGATTTACTCTGTTTTCTCCCAATCGCTCATGGGACAGCGTAGTAAAAACTGTACTGCATGATGAATTGAATCAAATGATGCGATATTCGTTTTTTCAACAAATTTCTGCCAAAAAGGCTTTTCAGCTTCCAAAGGGGGTTACATTAAAAAGAATAAATGAGGATATCATTTCAAGCAGCACTGAATTTCAAAAAGCTTATTATGAGGAGTATTGGGGTTCAGTCTCGAATTTTTTAAAAAACGGATTTGGATTTGCTGTTTTGTATGACAATTATGTTGTCAGTGAGTGCACTTCTATATTTCTAGGCGGCGATCGTGCAGAAATGGATATCTATACTCACGAAGAATATAGAGGGATGGGGTTCGCTTATATTGCTGGGAGTAAGTTTATAAATGATTGTCTCGAAAACGGCGTCAGCCCTTGCTGGGATTGTGATGTCAGCAACAAATCATCTATTCATTTAGCAAAAAAACTAGGATTTAAGATATCAACCAAATACTCCATCTTTTTTAAAAAATCAGGTTAAAAAAGACCCTTCCAAGGAAGGGCCTTTTCTTGAGCACCAAGCTGACGGAGAATATCATGCTTATTCACATGAACTCTTTTCGCCATTTAAAATGAATATGATTCGCCATCATCCGGCACTAGTACATGAGATGACATGCCTTTTTCATGAATAAAGCCTTTTAATTCTTCTCTGGATAATGCCCAATGGTTGACCGCTTCCATATGGCTCACGATTATTTTTGCATGAGGGGCAGCTTGATGCGTTTCATAGATATCTTCTTTCCCCATGACGAGAGAGCCGCCCTCAAAGAATTGATTGTTTCCTCCGTTCACTACAATGATTTCTGGCTGGTGTGTATCGATCTCTTCTTGGATCGCATCATACCAAACTGTATCTCCGGCTACATATAACGTTTTCTCGCTTTGGTGTTTGAACACGACACCGCATACAAGACCGGCAAGTTTTAAAATATCTCCTCTGCCGTGTTCGCCTTTGGTTTTGATTAATTGAATACCATCAAAGTCTGTGTCGGTTGTGAGAATCTCGACATTTTGAAAACCGGCGTTTCTGACTTCTTTCGCATCTTCTTCATTTTGTACAAACATTTTTATGTCTTTTGGCAACATGTCTTTGGCTGCATCATCAAAGTGATCCAAATGCAAATGAGTGACAATGACTGCATCAAGATTGTTGATGATATGATCGGCTGATGTCGGCAAGCTGACTAAAGGATTTTTTTGGTCTTGTCGTGGTGAATTTGGGAATGGAGGATAAGTGCCCTTTTCTGCTAACATTGGATCTATTAAAAACGTTTTGCCTGCATATTCGACAACAAGTGTGGCATTACGAATTTGTTGAATGTTCATATTAAAACTCCTTTTCTTTGATATACGTATAGCTTATACTATGACCAATCGCCAAATACATGGATGAAATCAAGTCTTTTGGCCGTTTTACTTGAATGTTGAAAGAACCTATTACACATGAACATCGAACGGGCTAGAGTGCATCCTGATTGAAGAGAATGCGGACAACCAAAATAGTACGCGGGTTTTAAAAAAGTGAATGTGTTTTTGGAACTCGGACATAGGTGCCAATTTACTTAGCGCATACGATGTTTTCATTTGTTTTTGAAAGGATAGGATATGATGTTGGATCACACGGATATGCAAATAATAGAAGAGTTATCTAAAAACAGCCGCATTACAATGAAAGATTTAGGGGAGAAAGTTCATTTGACGGGCCAAGCCGCTGCATCCAGGGTTGCCAAATTAGAAGATAACGGAGTGATTGAGGGTTATACCATTAAAGTGAATCAAGACAAATTGGGATATTCTATCCATGCCTTGATTAATATCTATACAAAAAGCACGCATCATCAGCCTTATCTTTCCTTTATCAAAACGCAAGAGACATACGTCATCAATAATTATAAAATCAGCGGGGATGGCTGTTATCTTCTGGAATGCAGATTTCCCTCTAACGAATTGCTGGATGAATTTTTGGTAGGCTTAAATCAGCATGTAAACTATAAATTGTCTATTATTATTAATAACATGCAACAATAAAAATGCATAAAGTAAGAATATATAAATGCTAAAAAAACCAAGGGTGTCAGCCTTTGGTTTTTGTTATAAGGCGGAAGGAAAATGAAGTTTGATGAAGACATTTAATCAGACTGTGGCGAATCATCCGTAATTGGAATCCATTAGTGATTAACAAATTACGAATATCATCTGGATCTGTGGGGTTCTTTGGAACAGGGAGGCGCTGCACCAGCTGTTCAACTGAATGGCCGACAATTGATGAAAAAAGGCACACGAAGACGTCCAATCACAGGCGCCTTTTTTAATGCAGCTTTTTAGGACTGGGATTTACATTTTCATGATCGATTTCATCAAATAAATTTCGGTTATTTGAATGGGATGGCTGAACATCTTCTTTGATAAAGTCGGGGTGAATAATCTTTTTTAAATCCCTGACTGTTAAAGGCTTGGCTTCATCAATTAATTCTAAGCCTAATAGGCCGTTTGCTTCTAACGTCGCCTTTTTGACATCCTGTAAAGTAGAAACGCCGTGCAGTCTCAATTGCATTTCCAGCTGATCTAACGTCAGTCTCATTCTCTTTAAATTGTCTAAATGTAATTGGCCATCTTCAATGATAATTGTCGCTTTCCCGGTTAACAGCTTTTCAATCAAATTAGACTTTAGCTGAATCCATTCCATAAAAAGGAGTGAGAGCGTAAAAATGACAGCTGCAACTAGTGTTTTTAATAGGCTGTTTTCGATGATCGGCTGAACAATGATGGTTCCGATCGAAATCATGACAACCGTTTGTGCCGAGGTCATTTGCGCAATTGATTTTCTTCCTGAAATTCTAAGCAAAATCACCCCAGATATCATGAGGACAAATGCTTCCCAAGTAAAACTCATCCTACCACCTGACCAGTAATGTAAAGGATTATAACGCCGGAGGCTAACTGCAGAGCGTCTTTGACCATTTGAACGTTAATATATCCGAAAGCCTGGTTGTTCATTCAGCATGATGAATGACTTTGTATGTTGCCAAGCTGCCCGCATGAGAATAAACAGCGATAAAGTTGCCTTACAGCGGTTCGCGTTCCAAGCGGCTTAGAGCAGGTGAAAAGATTTGTCTTACAATTTTGGACAGGTTGTATAAAAATAAAGCAGATATATGGACATTCTTAAGTCTGGTCCCGTATATTTCAGGCAGGTAAATACCAATCAGCAGGAGGAATGGGATGAAAGAGGTTACTGAATTACTATCACTGAATGCAATAGAGAATTTTATAAATCGTCACCAGTTAAGTTTTATCTATATATCAAGACCAAGCTGTACAGTATGCCACGCAGTTTTGCCGCAGCTTAGAGAATTGCTGGAGCAGTTTCCGCATATCAAACTAGGACACGTTAATGCTGACAGTGTGGAGGAGGTTGCCGGCAGATTTTCGGTCTTCACCGTCCCCGTTCTTCTTTTATTTATTGAGGGTACTGAATTTCTGAGAGAAGCGCGTTTCGTGCATTTTGAACAGCTGGAACAGAAATTAAAAAGAGTTTATCAATTATATGAGGAATAAAATGTGCAGCTAAACGAACATGGCTTCAAGTCATGTTCGTTATGTTTTTATGAAGGAAGCAGATGGATATGAAATTCATTGACATAAAATCCAAATGCATGAAATAATACTCATAAGTAATGTTACTGAAAAGTATCTTTTTGTGGAGGCTGATCCGATGTGAAAAGCAGAAAAGGACGTAAAGGGGAGGAGAGCCGGAAACGATTGCTCAAAGCTGCTGCACATGAATTTTCGATTCGGGGATTTCATGAAACGAAGGTAAGTGCCATTGTGAAAAGAGCTGGACTGACGCAGCCTTCCTTTTATCTGTACTTTCAAAGTAAAGAAGCCATCTTTGAGGAGTTAATCAACGATTTCCACTCTCGCTTAAGAAAGCTGACAGAATCACTTCTCCTGGAAACCGGATTACATGCGAACGATGTAACAAACGGAGTGCTCTCTGCTGTGGAAGCTGTTTTTCAGTTTCTGGCGGAGGACAAGGATTTAACAAGGATCGGTTTTTTTCTCAATCCAGAAGCGAAACAATTGAAACAAGATGTGGCGATGGTTTTGAAAGACAACTTAGAAGCAGAACAGCGCCTTGGCTATTTTCGTTCCGAATTGGAAATGGAAACCGTGGCGGAATGCTTGATCGGCATGATTGAACATTTGACCGATTCATATTTGTTAACCGGAATCAAAGATCCGGCAAGTCTCGCCGAGCCGGTTGTCAATCTCTTAATATACGGGACGCTTCCAAAAGGGAGTGACGCAAGATGATATCTATGATCATGAAAGTCAGTTTGGCAGCTTTTATGCTCGCAGGAGGCATCATAAAGGTGTTCCGCGTGCCCTTTCAAGTGGAGCATTGGCGGCATTATCAATATCCGTTATGGTTTCTGACTGTTACTGGTATTCTTGAAATAGCGGGGGCATTTGCTATGACAGCGGGAATTTGGAATCGGTATGCAGCATTTGGGGCAGGCGTCCTGTTTGTCGTTCTCATGGCGGGAGCGGTTCATGCGCACATTGTTCGAGCGCGCCAATCAGTACTCATGACGATCCCTGCAATGATCTGTTTGATTGTTTCTATCATTATAATCATTTGGGAGTCCACGTAAGCTATTCACTTAACAAACCAATTTGCAGGAAACCCCCTTCTCTTATCGAATAATAGAAAATAGATCTTCATTTGTACGTTATTCGTCCGGCACCAGCTGGACTTTTTTTCATAAAGGAGGAATACAGGATGGCATTAACTTTGGAAGACATGACTGTGGAGGAGTTCGAAGCATTTCGCGGGATGTCCGTGCAAAATTATGCGAAACAAAACATACAATCGGGAACTTGGACGGAAAAAGAGGCGTTTGAGAAATCGGAACAGGCATATGAGAAAATGATTCCGAATGGACGAAACAGCAGCAATCATTTCTTTTGGAACATCAGGAATGACCTTGGAGAAAACATTGGCTGGCTCTGGCTGTATGCTGACCCGCACCATCCGCAAAAAGAGGCGTTTATTTATTCATTTGGCCTGTATGAAGCTTTCCGCGGTAAAGGGCTGGCTCAATTGGCGCTTCGCGCGTTAGATGATAAGGCGAGGCAAATGGGAGCGGAGAGGCTTGCTCTCCATGTGTTTGCGCACAATGAAACAGCCGTCCACCTTTATCAGAAAATGGGGTATATCATGACAAATATCAAAATGCGGAGACAGCTGGTCTAGCAGGTGAAAATGCGGCCTGCTTAGCGGTTCGCGTTTAGTCCGAGATTGTTGAAGAAGAAGCAGCGTTTATCATTGGTTTTTTTTGAGTCCCGGAATGCCCTATGTAGCCTTTTTGCTGGCAATGTCGTTTAAGGCTCCTGCAATTTTATTTCAGCCCAGTACCTGATGTTTCTGCATGATTTGAAAAGCTGGGTTGGAATTGTTTTTAAAGAATCGGGCATCACATGTCCGCCCGAGAAGTGTGTGATAGCCTTTATTACGCTTTTTGAAGGGCTGACATTCAGCTGGTTTACGAGAATAAACAAACATTTGAGCGGTCTTTAGATATTTCCTGCGGCGAGGGCTGGAGACGAAAGCTTAAAAAATACCAAGGGCGAACAGCCCTTGGTATCCCTAAAACGCTATTGATCCAGCTCTTTCATCCGTTTCGTAAGCTCGTTGAAGGCCTGATCCAGCTCCTTGTACCCTTTATCATTTGGCGTCATAAAACTGAGCTTTCCCAGCACTTCTTGTCTTTCTGTCTCAAGCTTTAAACGAAGCTCCTCCCGGTCATTTCTTTCTGAAGGAACGTCATTCAATTGCTTTTCGATGCCATTGTTTGAGATAACGAGTTTGCTGTTCGTTGTTTTCTCGAGAAAATAACGGTCGTGCGATACCACAATCAGTGTGCCGCTGTATTGTGACAGTGTTTCTTCCAGCTGTTCGCGTGACGGCAGGTCGAGGTGATTGGTCGGTTCATCTAATATCAGCACGTCTTTTTCCTCTAAGATATAAGCCATCAGCTTGCACTTTACACGTTCGCCCATACTCATATGTTGAATTGGTTCTGTCCATTGAGAAGCGGTAAATCCCAATCGCGTCATGATATTCTGGACATTTCCTCTCGCCTCGAACGTGTCTTGATAAAATAACTCCTCCGGTGTTTGTTCTAAAGGCAAATCAAATACTTCCTGTGTTAAATAACCGATTTTTGCTGATGGTGATATCCACACCTTTCCCTCAGCCGTTTCCTGTCCAAGAATGACTCTCAATAAGGTTGTTTTTCCGCTGCCGTTCGGGCCTGTAATGGCAACCTTTTCTCCGTGCTGAATCGTAAAGCGGGCGTTTTGAAACAGTGTCTTTTCGCCAAATGACTTCGTCAGATGTTGAACCTCCAAAAACCGTTTTCCTGTTTTATGAGTTGTATCAATTGAAAAACGAACAGTATATTCCGGATCGACAGGCTCAGCCTTTGTTTTTTCGAGTTCTTTTTCAAGCCGCTTTTGTTTCGATTTGATCTGGGCATCTGTGCGCTTTGCTTTTACACGATGGTATTCTTTAAACCCTTCCTTTTTCGTCGATTGTGCGTGGGCTTTTTTCGACCATGAAGTGAGTTCTGTCATTTGTGCTTCAATCCGTTCAATCATTTTCTGCTGTTTTTCATATTCGCGCTGCTGTGTCAGTCTTTTTTCTTTCCGGAACTTCATGTAACCAGAGTAGTTCCCTTTGTATTCAGTCAGCGTGTGGTCCTCGATTGACCATATTTTCGTGGCAGCTTCATCTAAGAAATACCGATCGTGCGAAACGAGAATGACAGTGCCGCTAACATTTTTCAGCTGCTGAATGAGAAATTGCAGGCTTATGTCATCAAGATGGTTTGTCGGTTCATCTAGCAGGAAAAGGTCTGCATCCTCTGATAGCCCTTTTGCCAGCCGTGCTTTCAGTTTTTCTCCGCCGCTTAACTGGCTGAAATCACGGGCTGGCACGTGCCATTTCTCCAGCAGTTTCACTTCGGCAGGTGTCTGATTCTCAAAGGAATACGATTCAGTCTCCTGTTCAACCAGCACCGTTTTTAAGCCGTGCTGCATCCATTGGATTTGTCCCTGTGACGGAATTAAGTCCTTGTTGATCAGGTGAAGCAGCGTCGATTTTCCAGCCCCGTTTTTGCCGATAATCCCAATGATATCGCCTTGCTGAACGCTGGCATTTATGTTTTTAAAAACGGTAAGATCCTTCACTTCATAGCTGACGTTTATAAGTTTTAATTGTTCTTTCATCTATATCCCTCGCTTTAAGGGAGAACAAAAAAATCCTCCCAAATGTTTTGGAAGGATTAGCCGTGCCTTTGCCATGATTAAATAAGCTATTCTTCAGAAATAGCGCGTACGTATTTAGAAAATGGGCAGACTAATCCTATTTTTTATGATTTGAAATATGCGATTTCAAACGTTAAAAATAAGATTAGTTAATCATTGTCCACCCATCATCCCTTCTCAATTTATTACAAACAATATAGCATATTTTTTAATTCGAAAGCAAAGGGAAATTGGAATTCCTCTGGATATCCAATCAAAAAAGCTCCTGCTCTCATTTCTGAGGCAGGAGCTTAAAAGGGTTATGGCTGCTTTAATTTTCTTACTTTATAAATCACAATCAGCAAAATAAACCAAACCGGTGTAACAAATAAGGAAACCCGAGTATCCTGTGCTAATGCCAGTACAACAAGGACAAACGCCAGGAACGCTAAAATTAAGTAATTCGTAAATGGATAAAGCGGCAGCTTAAATTTGTTTGCTTTCGCCAATTCAGGTCTTGTTTTACGGTATTTCATATGGCAGATAACAGTAATTCCCCAAATATAGATAAAACATACGGTGGAAATACTAGTGATCAAGGTAAATACGCCTTCCGGCATGATGTAGTTCAATGTGACACCGATTAAAATCACGATAGCTGAAAAGAACAATGCATTTCTCGGTACCTTGCGCGGTGTCAGTTTTGCCATTGATTCCGGCGCATTCTTGTCTTTCGCCAGTGAATAGACCATGCGGCTTGTACTGAATACAGCGCTGTTGCAGGCTGAGGCAGCTGACGTTAATACAACAAAGTTGATAATGCTTGCCGCACCGACGATGCCGACTGCAACAAAGACCTGTACGAATGGGCTTTCGCTGGGATTGATGACATCCCATGGATAGATGCTCATAATCACAAGAAGCGCCCCAATATAGAAAAGCAGCACCCTTACAGGGATATTGTTGATCGCCTTAGGGATGACTTTTTCAGGGTTTTCTGTTTCACCCGCTGTAAGCCCGACGAGTTCAATGCCGACAAAGGCAAACACAACCATCTGGAACGAGAGGATAAATCCGTGTATTCCATTCGGGAACATGCCTCCGTGGTTCCAGAGATTTGAGAAACTGGAAACACCTGAACTTGTGGAAAAGCCTTTGAAAATCATAAAAAGACCGATCACAATCAGCGCCAAGATGGCAATGACTTTAATTAATGCAAACCAGAATTCCAATTCTCCAAACAGCTTGACGGTAGCCAGGTTCATAATCAGTAAAATAATAAGAGCGATTAAGCCCGGAACCCATTGCGGCACACCGGGAAGCCAATACTGTGTATATAGCCCGACCGCAGTTAAATCGGCCATCGCGATTGAAATCCAGCAGAACCAGTAGGTCCAGCCTGTGATAAATGCGGCCATATCGCCTAAATAATCCTGAACAAAATCAACAAAAGAGTGATAGTTCAGATTAGACAACAGCAGTTCTCCAAGCGATCTCATAATTAAAAAGCAAATGATCCCCGTGATCATGTAAGCAAATAAAATTGACGGTCCTGCAAAGTGTATCGATTTTCCCGAGCCGAGAAACAGGCCTGTCCCAATGGCTCCGCCGATCGCAATAAGCTGGATGTGCCTGTTTTTCAGGCCTCTCGACAGTTTCTGCTGATTTATATTAGGATCTTGCGTCATGTCGTCTGTCACTTTGTGTGTTCCTCCATTGAAAATTGTTTAAACATGTTTTTAGATACTATTATAACACTAAAATTTCTATCTTTTTTACTATACAGGAAATATGGAAGGAAATTTTAAGGTTTATCGATTCATCACAAGATACGAAAAAAGCGGCTCAATCGTGGGAGCCGCTTTTGTTTACGCCATTTTATGATTTTTTCATATACAGATAAAGCCCATAATCAGTCGGAGTAGATGCGTACCCTATCTGACGCAGCATCGCTGTTATGTTGCCGCGGTGATATGTCCCGTGATTTACAACATGCGGCACTATTTCAGAAGCAGTCGTTTTCATGATTCCGCCGGCGGGATTTTCAATCTGAAGGGGTTTATGGATCTGTTCCTTTTGCTTGAAAAAAGCTGTATATCGCTCGGACAACTTTAGAAACAGGGCTTCCATTTCCGCTAGCTCCTTCGCCACTGTCTGGTCTTTAAGCTGTTCAGCTAATGCCAAAGCATGGTTCATACTTTTTCCGGAAAACACTTCCACCCAGCCGAGATCAGAAAGATAAACATGGGACAATACATGGGATATTGACGGGAACACACTTTGGATCTCCTGACGATAAACCTCCTGTGGAAGCTCTTTTAATCGATTAAACATTTGCTGATGAGCCCATACGTTATATTCATACAATTGTAATGCTAGATTAGACATGTGAATTTTCCCCTTTCGCGTTTATTGTTTCTATTGTATACGAACAAACATTCTTTAGGGAATTTTCTGTGAATAAAATGTATTGACAGAACATAGTTTAGAGGGATAAACTATGTAGCATCGATCGAAAGTTTAGAGGTGTAAACTAAAATGCAGGAGGAAAGACGTTGAATGAACAGAAGCTATGCCAAGCGATAAATCTTTTCGTAGAAGTTTTACTTGAAGGTACAGAGTTTGTACATCATGAAGTCGATCAGGATATATTCAAACACATCTCCAGAGAACAGGCCGACCTGTTAAAAATTTTAAAAGTCAAGGGCCCATCTTCTCCCGGCAGCCTGGCCATGTATCAAAACGTGCATAAGAGCGCGATTTCTAACCGATTGAAGAAGCTGCTGGAAAAGGGATTGGTTGAGTGGGATGACTGTCCGGTAAAAAGTGATAAACGCACGAAACGAATCAAAATTTCAGAAAACGGTGAAAGCATTATCGAAGAATTGGATTCAGCTATCTTTAACGCGCTCAAAGAGCTGATGCACGATATAGATGAGGAGCACTTACAATCATTCATTGACATATTTACCATTCTAAAAAGCAAATTTAAAGGAGGGGATCTTCCGGAATGAAATCGATTGTCAAATTCAAATGGGCCATTGCGGCGGTTATCTTAGCGCTGACTGTTATATTGAATTTATTTTCTCCCAACTTAACGGAGCTGGCCAATCAAAAGGGGCAGTCACAGCTGCCGGCTGATTCCGTTTCAGAAAAAGCAAATGCTATTCTGAAAAAAGCCGGAGAAAACAATAATTCGATAAGCATTGTCTTTCCATTAGATCGTGCGCTAAATAAAGATACAGAGGATCAGCTCCGCAGCATGATCGATAACGTCAAAAAGATTGATGGTGTTGAAGAGGTAACATCTCCGCTGACAGGTGAAAAAGAAATCAAAGATCAATTGATTTCAAAGGATAAGAAAACCATTCTTATTCCCGTAACGATCACCGGATCTGATAAGAAAGCGGAAAATATTGCCGATGATATTTATCAAATCGTTCCCGATGATTTGACGGCATATATTACGGGAGCGTCTCTTATCAATCAGGATTTTGCGCACAGCTCAGAGGATGGGCTTAAGAAAACGGAAGTGATCACAGTCTGTTTGATTATCGGCTTGCTGCTGATCGTGTTCCGCTCTGTTGTGACGCCTTTTATCCCGATTGTGATTGTCGGTTTCTCGTATGTAATCAGTCAATCTATACTGGGCATTTTAGTTTATAATGTTGATTTTCCTATTTCGACATTTACCCAAACCTTTTTAGTTGCCATCCTGTTTGGGATTGGAACAGATTACTGTATTCTTCTTCTGACTCGTTTCCGTGAAGAACTGGCAAACGGGCATGACAAAAAAGAGGCAACCCTTATTGCTTACCGTACAGGCGGAAAAACATTGTTTATCAGCGGGTTTGCGGTATTGATCGGGTTTTCTGCCCTTGGTTTTGCAAAGTTTGCCATTTTTCAATCAGCTGTGGGAGTTGCTGTCGGGGTTGGCATTTTAATGATCATCCTCTTCACTCTGCTGCCTTTATTTATGGTGATGCTCGGTGAAAAGCTCTTCTGGCCGTCTAAGAAAGTGCTGTCGCACAATGACAATAAATTGTGGGCGTTTCTCGGCAAACATTCTGTTGCCCGTCCGTTTCTGTTTCTCGTTATAACAGTCATCATCACGCTTCCGTTCATTTTGACCTATGATGACCAGATTTCATTTGATTCAACGGCGGAAATCAGCAGCGATTACAAATCCATCAAAGGTCTTGAAGCCATTAAGGATGGGTTTGGTGAAGGAAAAGCATTTCCGGTGAATGTGGTGATAAAAGGAGACAAGGATCTCACTACCGCTGAGACGATCCCTTATCTCGGAAATATCAGCAAAGCCATTGAGAAAGTCGAACATGTTGATTCCGTCATGACCATTACCCAGCCGACGGGTGAAAAAATCAAAGATTTATATATTGATAAACAGCTAGGCTCTGTGTCAGACGGACTGGATAAGACAGTAAAGGGAATTGCTGATGTCCAAAGCGGGTTAACGGATATTGAAGATGGGCTGAATCAAATGTCCGGGAAAACCGGAACGGCCGCGAATGGCAGCTCCGGAGGCTCACTGTCAGATGCAGCTGACGGTTTGGGAAAAATCAATCAGCAGCTGCAGCTTGTCAGCAAACAGCTTTCTCAAACCGGCAATACCGCACAGGCGGTGCCGCAGCTCACAGCAATCAGCGGACAGCTTGGACAAATTCAAACCGGCCTTGAGCAAGCAAATGAGCAGCTTTCAGGCCAGCAGAAACAAGCCGGAACGCTGACAGAAAGCCTGAATCAGCTTGCCGAAGGTGTGAAGAGCGCAAATAATGGACTGACAAAAATCACCGACGGGATTACGGCATCCAGTGATATGTTAGAGGACATGAGCAAAAGCTCAACCGTTCGGGATACGGGGATTTTTATTCCTGATCAAGTCATGAAAGATAAGGATTTTAAGAAATCAATTGATCGGTATTCCTTTGCAGACGGCAAGGGAGTGCAATTAAGCGTCGCCTTGGAGTCAAACCCGTATTCAGAACAAGCGATTACGACCATAAACCAGATCAAAAAAGCGGTAGCCGGCGAAGTCGGCGGCACGCCTCTGGAGTACACTCAAATAGTTTACGGCGGGGTAACGAGCGTCAATGCCGATTTAAAAGAGCTGTCTACAACGGATTTCTCCAGAACGATGGTCATCATGATTCTCGGGCTGTTTATCGTCTTGACAATCTTGTTCCGTTCAATGGTGATGCCGATTTATATGATCGCTTCACTGCTGCTTACGTATTACACTTCAATATCAATGACGGAATTGATTTTTGTGAATATCTTGGGCAATGATGGAGTCAGCTGGGCGGTACCGTTCTTCAGTTTTGTCATATTGATCGCGTTAGGGGTAGATTACTCGATCTTCTTGCTTGACCGCTTTAAAGAAGAGGTTCAGCTTGGCATTCATCAAGGTGTCATCAGGTCAATGAGCAAAATGGGCTCTGTCATCATCACCGCGGCTATTATTTTGGCCGGTACATTCGCGGCGATGATGCCATCGGGCGTTAATACGCTGATGCAGGTGGCAAGTGTCGTCATTATCGGGCTGCTGCTGTACGGCCTTGTCATTCTTCCGCTCTTGATGCCGGCAATCATTGTGACATTTGGAGAAGGAAACTGGTGGCCGTTTGGCAGAAAGAAAAATAAAGAATAGAAAAAAAGAGTGGTGACAATTCATTTGTTCATCACTCTTTTTTGTAAATGTAAAAGGCACGTTTTTCACCTGTCAGCAAGCAATGGAGGAACAGGGGAGAATCATCAACTTTTCTACATCTGTTGTCGGTCAAATGTTTCCGACATATAGCATATGCGGGAACAAAAGCCGCTTGGGCAATTCACCCGTCAGCTTGCCAAAGAATTAGCCGTGAAACAAATCACCATTAATGCGGTACCGGAAGATATCGCAAATGTGATTGAATTTTTAATGAGCGAACAATCCCAATGGATCACAGACCAGACGATCCGTGTGAATGGCGGATTTATTTAAAATGAAAAAGCTCCCAAGAGTCATTCTTGGGAGCTTTGTTTTATTTCCATTCTGCAATAGTATCAATCGGCAGACGGTAGGAAGCGTATCCTTCGTCCGCAGCTTTTCCGATGGAAAGAAGCATAACAGGCACATAACGCTCTTTGTCTAATCCGAAGGCTTCCGCGATGTTTTCTTTATCGTAGCCGCCGATCGGGTTTGTGTCATAGCCGTGCGCGCGTGCAGTCAGCATAAGCTGCATAGAAACAAGGCCGCCGTCAATCAGGATCGTTTCACGGTTCACCTGAGCCGGAAGCTTTTCAAAATGTGCTGTCAGGGCAGCGATTTGTCTGTCTTTGACCTCCTGCGGCATGTAACCGAGCTCCACGGCTTTTGAATAAATGTCTTCTAAGTAGTCTGCATTGTTCATGTCTGCAAAAACAGCGATGACGGCAGATGAAGTTGTGACCTGTGTTTGGTTAAAGCTTGCTAGCGGCGCGAGCTTCTCTTTTCCTTCCGGGCTGTCGATGACGAGAAAACGCCATGGCTGCGCGTTGACAGAGGATGGCGCAGTTGTAGCTTCCTCTAGGATTTCTGTCATCTCTTCTTTGCTGATTTTCACTGTCGGATCATAATTGCGAATGGAACGGCGTCCTTTCATAATGTCCATAAAATCGTTTGTTTTGATCATGTTGATACACTCCTCTTAAGCTTCGATATTATTTATATTGTTTCGCATGCGCGCCAGCACATCAATGAGCAGGCGGCGTTCTTCTGCACTTACATTTGCGAGCATTTCGTTCATGAAACGCTCCTTTTCCTTCTTAGAAGACTCAATTCGCTCTCTTCCCTGGTCTGTTAACCGAACAAGGGTGATGCGGTTGTCCTCGGGCTTGCGCCGTCTTGATACCATGCCTTTGGCTTCAAGCTGTTTTAGGTGTCTTGTGACGGCCGCGCTGTCGATATTGACTTTCTTTTGAAGGTCGCTTTGACTGATCTCATCCGCATGATAAAGCAATGTCAGCAATTCCAAACGAGATTGGCTGATGCCCGTGCATGCCTCGAACTTCACGCCAATCACTTTGTTCACGCCTTGCAGCTGATATAAAATCTCGGCTTCCTCAGAACAAAATGATGCCAAAACCCATCCCTTCTTTCTTGTCAAAAAAATAATTGATATATCAATAATTGACACGTCAATTAATATACAACGATTGATTTCAATTTGCAAGCCTTTTGCATATTTGAAAAACCTCCCAACATATAAGTTGGGAGGTTTTTGTTATCCTTGCGGCTCGGGATAAAACATCAGCAGAAAAAAGCTGGCCGTTTTCTGTGATGAATTGATGTAGCTGTGCGGTGTGGATCCCGTAAACTGCATGGCGTCTCCTGGTACCAGCGAATGCTCCTGATCCTGCAGATTGACGGTTAACTCGCCTTCTTTGATTAAAATGTATTCTTCTCCTAAATGTGTTTTTGCTTCATGTATGCATCCCGGTTTCAGATCGACAACATAAATTTCAAACTTTGTTTCAGGGTTGTACGGAAAAAAGGGGTAAACAATGTAGTTTTCTTCATTATCTGTAACAGGTTCAATATCTTTAAGATTAATTTTTTTTACTTTCGGCTTGTCTTCTTTCAGAAAAACAGAAAAAGATACTTGCAGTCCATTTGCGATCTTCCAGAGAGTGGTGACAGTCGGGGTCGATTTTTCTTTCTCAATTTGTCCTAGCATCGCTTTGCTGACGCCCGTTAACTCAGAAACTTGATCAAGAGTCAGGTTTCTGCTTTTTCTGAGTTTGACAAGATTCTTTGCAATAATGGCTTGGATATCATCCATACATGTATCTCCTTACGTCATATTCGCTTTATTATAACATATTAAAATCAGCTATTACATACAGTTGTAAGCTATAACATATATGTGTATAATATGTTAGACGAGGAGGAGAAACAGAATGATATCAGAGAAGGAAATCACTCATGCCCAAACTTGCGAGCCATCGTTCTTACAAGGGTTTAAAGATTGTGTCCCGACGCTGATCGGCTACATCAGTATAGGTTTGGCTGCCGGAATCGTGGGAATTGCCTCGCATTTAAGCGTCCTTGAGATTACGCTGTTGTCAGGTTTGGTTTTTGCCGGCGGCTCCCAGTTCGTTATCTGTGCTTTGTTAGCAGCGAATAGTCCGATGTCCGCTATTATCCTGACAACGTTTATCGTAAATTTACGCAATTTTCTATTAAGTGCCGCGCTTGCTCCTCACTTTTCAAAGTATTCGCTAGTGAAAAATGTGGGGATCGGCATGATGGTGACAGATGAGTCATTCGGTGTTGCTTCAAATAAGATTGTAAAAAAAGAACCAATTAGTGATCGATGGATGTTCGGTTTAAATCTCACTGCATATGCGTGCTGGGTGCTCTCTTGTGTGGCAGGGGCAGTCTTTGGTAAATGGATTACCGATCCGGAAACGTTCGGACTCGATTTTGCGGTGACGGCTATGTTTTTAGCATTGCTGATTTTGCAGATGGAACATGTTGTGCCTGCAAAGATTAAACACTATGTATCTCTCATTATTTATATGGTGATTGCGATGATTGTTTTCTCTTTCTTTATGCCGTCACATCTCGCTGTGATTATTTCAACGATCATCGTAGCGACAATCGGGGTGGTGACAGATAAATGAGCGTAAATACATACATCCTGATGGTGATTATCGGCTGCGCGCTGGTCACAATGATTCCCCGCGTAATTCCATTTTTAGTTGTACGGAATATTTCCTTGCCGGAGCCTGTGCTGAAATGGCTCTCCTATGTGCCGGTTTGTATATTGACGGCACTTGTTGTGAAGGATTGCATGATTCAATCCAATGATTCTCTGAAATTGAATTGGCAGGCAGCAGTTGTATTGATTCCTACTCTATTGATTGCACTGAAAACAAAAAGTTTATCTATGACAGTCATCAGCGGTGTTGTTCTTATGGCCGGCTTGCGCTTATGGGTATAAAACAGCTGCTTACATCAAAACTCACGATATCAGGGGGAAGCAAACCCTGGTATTTTTTGTGTCTCTGATTCAATCTTTAAGCGGCTTTCACTGGCTGAAAGTTATGGTACAATATACAAATGTTTTACAGCTTCAATCAATTGTTGGAGTGACATCTGTTTCAGATAAATAATAGATTGAAGGGAAGGTTTTGATAGAATGCTGCAAAATCCAACTGGAAAAGAGCGTTTGGCATTGGCATTTCTGCTCGGCATGCTTGCTATATTGGGCCCGCTTAATATAGATATGTATTTGCCTAGTTTTCCTGACATTGCCGATGATTTATCGGCCAGTGCCTCGCTTGTACAGTTAAGTTTAACAGCCTGTCTGATCGGGCTTACCATCGGCCAGGTGATTGTCGGGCCGGTCAGTGATGCGCAGGGAAGACGGAAACCGCTATTAATCTGTATTTTCTTATTTGCGTTATCTTCTCTGTTCTGTGCGCTTTCACCAAACATTACAACACTGGTGGCAGCCCGTTTTTTACAGGGGATTACGGCCTCTGCAGGACTTGTGCTGTCTCGGGCAATCGTGCGGGATGTGTTCACAGGGAGAGAGCTTTCTAAATTTTTCTCACTGTTAATGGTGATTACCGCAGTCGCGCCAATGATAGCGCCAATGACAGGCGGTGCTCTTTTATTGCTGCCGTTTGCAACGTGGCATACGATTTTTCACTTTTTAACGATCATCGGATTTGTGCTTGTACTGATTATTGCGCTGAGGTTAAAAGAAACATTGCCGCCAGAAAAGCGGATTCCAAGCTCAATTGGAACATCTGTCAGAACAATGGGGAGCCTGCTGAAGGATCGTTCTTTTATGGGCTACGCGTTAACTGTCGGATTTGTTCACGGAGGAAGCTTTGCTTATGTATCCGGTACGCCTTTTGTGTACCAGGATATTTACGGGGTGTCGCCGCAGGTATTTAGTATTTTATTCGGCATTAACGGCCTGGCGATTATTACGGGAAGCTTTATTATCGGGCGCTTTGGCGGAATCATTCATGAAAAAAGCCTGCTCCGCATGGCGGTCATTACAGCTATGATTGCGACTGCCGTGCTTTTAACGATGACAATGATTCACGGTCCTCTCGCTGCATTGGTCATCTCTATTTTTGTCTATATGATTACGATCGGCATGGTTCTGACGAGCACATTTACGCTGGCCATGGAAAAACAGGGGCACCGCGCCGGAAGTGCAAGTGCGCTGCTGGGAATGCTCCCGCTGCTCCTTGGCTCCATTGTTTCGCCGCTTGTGGGCATTGATGAGACGACAGCTGTTCCGATGGGAGCGATCATGTTTGTTACAGCAGTTATCGGTTCTCTCGCCTTTTTTAGATTAACTAAAGAGAGCGTGAAGCAGAATTAATCAAAAAAAACCTGACGGCATGTCAGGTTTTTTTGATTTTATTAAAATAGCAAAAGCAGGCCGGCGATGGCCGGAGTCAAAAAGATTGCGGATTTCAAGACGGCCTTTGGCATGAGATTGGTGAATTTCGCGCCGACATACGCACCGCACATGGTTCCTATCAAGACTTTGACCAGCAATACATAATCAACAAATCCTTCCGTGATATACCCTATGCCTCCTCCTGCAGCAAGAGGGATAATGACAAGCATCGTTGTTCCGACAGAATGACGGATGGAAAGGTTCAGCATAATCATTAAACCGATCTGGATAAAAGGAGCAGAACCGATGCCGAATGTGCCGGAAAGTATGCCTGATACGATTCCTAAAATCACGGCTTTTGTGTACATTGAAACATTGCTTTGATTCCCTTGAGGCTTTTCTTTTAAAATAAATAATCTGATTAAAATGAGAATCGCTGATAAAAATAACATTCCCGCTGTCAAATAATGAAGCAAATCGGCCGGAATAAAAGATGTCAGCTTTGCCCCGAAAAATGACCCGACGGCAGCAAAGCATCCGACCGTTAAACCGATTTTCAATTGGATGTTGCCTTCCCGGTAATGGCTGTAGGCCCCTGATAAGCTGGTGAAAGCCATACCGGCGAGGGAAGTGCCTAAAGCTGTATGAATCGGAATATGAAAAACCAGGGTTAAAAGAGCAATAACAAAGCCGGCTCCCCCGGCACCAATAAAGCCTAAAATGATTCCGAGAAGAAACATAACAAGAATAATGAGCATACTTTTTCCTCCATTGTATTCTGAGCTGTAAATGTAATGAATCTGAGTGATTGTAGCTGAGGCGAAGTGTCCGGCAGCCGATGAGAGGATCATCTCACTGGTTTACAGTAGTCCGTCGACCGTCGTTTAGCAAAAATATCGTACCGCAAATTTTGGAATTTGACAAGGCAGTTTGTTGCTTCCCTTTATCATCTGTTATATGATTTTGATGAAGAACAGCCCCTGAATCTATTCAAAAGAGGTATTATTTATATGGATGATTTTAAATTAGACAAGCCGACTCCTTATTACCTGCAATTTTATTTCCAGCTGAAAAAAATGATTTTTAACGGGACTTTTAAGCCGGGGGAACGGATCAATGAAACACAGCTGGCTAAAAGTTTCGGCGTCAGCCGCTCTCCGATACGGGAAGCTATGCGGCTGCTTGAGAAAGACGGCTTGTTAAGAGCAGATGACCGGAATGGATTTTCAATCGCTTCTTTAACCGCTAAAGATGTAGATGAAATTTATAAAATCAGAATTCCTCTCGAACTGCTTGCTGTCGAATTGGTCATAGACGAAGCGAATGACGAAGAGCTTCAAACGCTTGAAAAACAGCTTGAAGAAACAGAAAACGCTATTCGTAACGGAGCGGAAGAAACTGAAATGATCAGCTTAAACCAAAAGTTTCACCAGCTGCTTGTCGATTTTAGCCATAACAGACATTTAAAAAACTTACTTGAGCATGTAAACGATCTGATTCACTTTTGCAGAATCCTTAATTATAAAGGGGACAACCGCCCTGAAACGATCCTGCGTGAACACCGCAGCATATTTGAAGAAGTAAAAAAGAGAAACAAAGAAGCAGCTAAAGAACATATGATGGCTCATTTCAATCATGATTCAGAACATTTGAAGCGTGTGCTTGAAGAAGGAAAAGAAAATTAAATGACATGTACAGATACCGAGGATGAGTCCTTGGTATTTTTTATTGCTCTCATCACTTTAATAAATCGAAAATCATATATAAGGAAGCCCATTAATAAGATTCTATGATGATTGACTAACGAATAATGGGGGTTAGACATGTTTATCCATATCGTCCGGCCGGGTGATTCTTTGTTTTCCATAGGCAGAAGATACGGTGCTTCTGTTGATCAAATACGGGGTGTAAATGGTTTAGAAGAAACGAATATTGTGCCGGGGCAGGCTCTGCTCATCCCTCTTTATGTATATACAGTACAGCCGGGAGACACGCTGGCAGCTATTGCAGCAAAAGCGTTTGTTCCGGCAGAACGGCTAAGAGCCGCAAATCCCGCTATAAATCCAAATGCCTTGCAAGCAGGAATGAGACTGACGATTCCTAATATCTCAAACTATATTGCGGGAACGTTAAGCTTTTACGTGCTCCGCAATCCGGATCTAGATCGCGATTTAATCAATGATTACGCCCCGTATTCGTCTTCGATTTCCATTTTCGAATACCATATTGCGCCTAATGGCGACATTGCAAACCAATTGAATGACGCAGCCGCTATTGAAACCACATGGAGAAGACGGGTGACGCCGCTTGCTACAATAACAAATCTGACCTCAGCAGGCTTCAGCACGGAACTCGTACACCAAGTGTTAAACAATCCAACTGCAAGAACCAATCTGGTTAACAATATTTATAACTTGGTATCCACAAGGGGATATGGCGGCGTGACGATCGATTTTGAACAAGTGAGCGCTGCAGATCGGGATCTGTTCACAGGATTTTTGCGTCAGCTGAGAGATCGTCTGCAGCCGGGAGGGTATGTGCTGACCATAGCGGTTCCGGCAAAAACAAGCGATGATATTCCGTGGCTGAGGGGCTATGATTACGGAGGGATTGGAGCGGTTGTCAATTATATGTTTATCATGGCGTATGACTGGCATCATGCGGGAAGCGAGCCGGGGCCTGTTGCGCCGATTACTGAAATAAGAAGAACAATTGAATTTGCGATTGCCCAGGTGCCGCGGAGAAAAATCATCATCGGAGTCCCGCTCTACGGCTACAATTGGATTATCCCTTACCAGCCGGGAACAGTGGCTTCAGCTATCTCAAATCAAAAATCAATTGAAACAGCGATGAGGTACCAAGCCCCTATTCAATATTCAAACGAATATCAATCGCCGTTTTTTCGCTACAGAGATGATCAGGGACGGACGCATGAGGTATGGTTTGAAGATGTCAGGAGCATGAGCCAAAAGATGCTGATCGTCCGCGAATATGGATTACAAGCAATAGGCGCCTGGCAGTTAACACTCGGATTCACACCAGCTCCGTGGCTTCTGCGGAAATTTTTTACGATCAGAAAGGTTTAAGGGCACCGGGCACGGTGTCTTTTTAGTGATGTTTTAAGCGGCTGCTGAATGCTTTTACCGTCTCAGCCTGCCTTGCGTTGTTTCTCGCATCGTGCATTATCTCTAAGCTGCTTTGTTAAAGTCAGATGATAATCGTTCACGGTGTTGAAATATAAGAAGCAGATAAATGCCATTCTCACAAAAAGGAGGATATAGGCGTATTTTTTGACTGCGGTGCTTCGAGCAGCCCTGAGTTCCCGACATATTGTCATTTCACTGGCTGGCAGCGCTGGTGATATCCTTTATCGTAACGGATTGATAGCCGTAAAACCGCATCAGCCTAAAGCGGCAGAATAATTCGATCATTTGTCACTTGCATGGCGTCAGTCTCCCCCATTATGATCGATAGTGAGAACTATCATCAGTCTAATCAGGCACAAATTGCATATCATCTTATGAACGCTTACGGAATATGAGTGAGAGGAAGTTGTCAGAATGAAAAAAGTATTGATCCTGAATTTCCCAGCTGAAGGCCATGTAAATCCTACATTAGGCATTACGAAAGCCTTTGCCGATCGAGGATATGATGTCCACTATATATCCACTGAAAAATATAAAGAAAGATTAGAAGCGGTGGGAGCGACTGTCCACCTTCATCAGGATTTGCTGAGAACAACACCTATTCATGTCGCTTCGCCAAATGGCATTCTTGATTTCCTGAAAATACATATCAAAACCTCACTGGACATTTTACATGTCGTAAAAGAGTTGTCAAAAAGCATTCAGTTTGACTTTGTTTATTATGATAAATTCGGTGCGGGAGAGCTGGTCAGAGATTATCTCAACATCCCGGGCATCTCTTCATCTGCTTCATTCTTATTCGATGAAGAGCATTTAAAGGTATTGCCTCTGCATCCGGATTCAGAAGTGCCTTTACAATTGGATAAAGAGTGTGAAGATCTATTATTAGAGATGAAACAAAATTATGGTGTATCACCTGAAAATATGGTTCAATTCATGAATAATAAAGGTGAATTAAATGTAGTGTACACAAGCCGATATTTTCAGCCGGAAAGCCATCGTTTCGGCAATGAATTTCTGTTTATCGGTCCAAGCTTTCCAAAGAGAGCGGAAAAAACTGATTTCCCAATTGAGAAATTGAAAGATGAGAAAGTCATCTATATTTCAATGGGGACTGTATTAGACGAAACTGAAGAGTTTTTCAACTTATGTATAGATGCTTTTTCTGATGTCGAGGGCAAGGTCGTGATAGCTGCGGGAGAAAAAGCTGACTTGACAAAATTAAAGCAAGCGCCGGAAAACTTTATCATTGCTTCATATGTGCCTCAATTGGAAGTGCTGGAACAATCAGATGTTTTCATCACTCATGGGGGAATGAACAGTGTAAATGAAGGCATTCACTTTAACGTTCCTTTAGTTGTAATGCCGCACGATAAGGACCAGCCAATGGTGGCCCAGCGGCTGACTGAATTACAATCAGGTTATATAGTATCTAAAGATCATGTAACCGCGCAGTCTTTAAAACATGCAGTGGAAGAAGTGTTGAATAACGACCGGTATAAGGAGGGGATTCAAAAAATCAATCAAAGCTTTCAGGATTGCATGAATATGGAAGAGGTAATGGAGCGGATTGATCAATTTATAGATCAGAGAAAATAAACAGCAAAAAATACATTCGGATGATATAAGAAAAAAGAGTGAGATGAAAATGGTCTCACTCTTTTTTACTGATAGGGTCTTACAGGCATTGTGACAATAACCGGAGTCATTTTACGGGATCAGAGATTTTAGCAAAAGGATTATAAATTTGTATGGGCTCATTTTCTGGGAACGGCAGGGCAGCAGGAGAAATACTTTCGCATTCATTCACACTCAAAATCATATTTCATATTATGAATAAGTGTATGGAAAATTATGTATCGAAAGGATGTGGATATAAATTATGTCTCGAAAGCCGTCACATAGGTGCCCTTACTGTGGATCTAACTCTTCAAGCCCCAGTTGTAGAGTAGGCCCTAAAAAAAATCCTGAGCCTAAACATTCATGTATGTGCTGCTGCTGCGTAAGGGGAGTAAGAGGGCCGCAGGGACCACGCGGATTACGCGGTATTCCAGGCAGTATTGGAGCCACAGGACCACAAGGACCACAAGGACCACCGGGGCTGCCAGGGCTGCCCGGAGCAACAGGGGCCACAGGACCACCAGGACTGGCCGGGACTACGGGAGCCACAGGACCACCAGGGCCGGCCGGAGCAACAGGAGTCACGGGAGCAACAGGAGACGCCGGACC
>NZ_NSDH01000038.1:0-16516 GCF_002289525.1 Bacillus sp. 7705b
ACGGGAGCCACAGGCACAGGAGCAGCTGGGTTATCCGAATACGGGTATATTTATAACTTAAGCGCTCAAACGGTAGCTATAGAGGCTGATGTCATTTTTGATTCAACAGGGATAACCACCCCTGGAATTACACATGCCCCCGGAACTTCTCAAATTGCAATTACCACTCCGGGAGACTATGAGGTCACTTTTTCTGTTTCGGGAGTAGAGCCTAACCAATTCACACTATTTTTAAATGGTGCGCCGATTACGAATACAGTCTACGGTTCAGGTGCAGGTACTCAGCAAAACAACGGTCAGGCTATTATAGCCATAGCAGCCGGCGATGTTCTAACTCTTCGAAATCATACGTCCGCTGCCGCAGTGACTCTCCAGACTTTGGCAGGAGGCACACAACCTAACGTAAACGCTTCAATTGTAATTAAAAAATTAGATTAACAATTAGCACTGTGTCATGAACAAACAAAAAGTACTCTATTGATCTTACTAGTACTTATATTTCAGCAGTGCTTTTTTTGACCTATTTATGTGATCATACAAACGCTCCAAGTTCTTTTTATCTCAGATATTTATTTTGTATGGGATAACTGGGATAGGATGTGTAAAACAAAAAAACGATATCGAACAAATGAGCAGACATCCTTTTCTTTTAATCGGTTAAACGATTCTTCGGAGGGTTTACAGCATCTAGAGAATTAACGAAGAAACAATTACAAACAGTCGTTATTTAATGGGGCATACTATGAAGAATATGAGGATTCGGGGCAGCTAAAGGTTTTGGTTATGCCATCACCAAGATAGGATCGTGATGTTAACCATTTAGCATCGATAAAGCCAGCTCAAAAGTTAGGGTTTGATGAACAGGTGAAGTATTCTATCTGCGCAAAAAATAAGATCATATCAAATTGGCATACAAGGTGACTGTTTAGCTTCTGCGATATACAAAACCTTCCGAGTTGGAAGGCAATTATTAAAATGCAATTTTGATCTTTTGAGAATCAGTGATTTTCTTATGGTTTTGGTCAAAAACGTCACTTGTTGTGATTTCAATCCATTTGATCTCTTTTTTCTTCTTCTCAGCTGATGGTTCATCATGAGCATGTCCGCTTGCTGCGTTTACAATAAAGCCGAGATTGCCGGATTTTTCGGCGCCGCCTTCTAATTCACCATTCAACTCTTCGAGGTACATATCTTTATTCCAATCAAAGGTTTCACCTGTATTTGTTTTCATCAATGCAATCGGGGCAAAATTCACTTTCTCGGAAGAAGTGTTTTTGATATCAACGAAAACTTTAACGAAATCAAACTCTTCATCGTGTGTTAATACATGAAAATAATCAATCATGCTGTAATCCGGTCGTAAGTGGATCAGCTTCATTTCTTTTACCGTTAACTCTACGTTTCCAATCTTATAAGTTTGATTGACTTGTTTGATATCTTTTAAGACGGCTTCACCTTTGTCATCAGAAAACATTTGATTTACCTTCAGCAATGACCGGTCATCTGTTACCTGTGCATTAGGCTGATACTCATCTATACTGTCCTTTTGAGACGAAGTGCTTTGCGGTGTGGCTTTTGCTGTTTGCTCTCCGGCTGTATTTTGTTTTTCAGAATCGGCGTTTGATGAACAGCCCGCAAGCATGACGATAAAAAATAAGATCGATAGAATCTTTTTCATCATGAGTCCTCCATTAAAAAGAGAGCCCGTTCCTTATACAAGCAACGGGACATCTTGTATTCTCTTACTTATCTTTAATCTTAATGTTGTATTGTAAAGCGTCGAAAACATTTTTGGCGATTTCAGTATTATCGATTTGGCCGGAAAACTTCTCACTGGACGGTCCGTACGCATAGACAGGAACATCCTCGCCGGTATGTCCGCCTGTTGTCCATCCTGTGTGGGAGCGTTTATTGAAAATCTCCTCAATCGCATTATCGATATCAAGGACTTCCTTCGATTTTGCCGCTTTTTCAACAGATTGAATTTCAGATGCAGTTAAAGCTAATTTCTTTTGATCAATATACGTTTTTAATGTTTTTTCAACATCTGCGCCGCCGGCGATTTTTTCTGCCATAAAGTCAGGCGTGCGTTTTGCTGCTTTAATTGGCTCACTGAACCAGTTGTAAATGCCGTCCGCACCGATGGAGTACCCGCCGGTTGAGTGGTCAGCCGTTGCGACAACCAATGTATGCTTGTCTTTTTTAGCGAAATCGATCGCTGCCTTGTAGGCTTGTTCAAAGTCTTCCATCTCACTCATGGCGCCGACAATATCATTGTCATGCCCCGCCCAGTCAATCTGGCTTCCTTCAACCATGAGGAAGAAACCGTCTTTGTCCTTGCTTAATTTTTTGAGAGCTGTGTTTGTCATGTCTTTTAATGAAGGAATATCCTTCGTGCGGTCGATCTTTTTAGGCAGGCCGCCGTCAGCGAATAGGCCGAGAACTTGGCTGTCCTTGTTTTTCAGCATGTCCTTGCGGTTATCCACATAGCTGTATCCCGCTTTTTTGAATTCCTTTACCAAATTACGGTCCTTGCGGTCAAAATTGCTTTTTCCTCCGCCTAGAAGGACATCGATTTTGTGCTTGCCGTTCACCATTTCATCAAAATAGTCGTCTGCAATAGAATTCATGTTTTTCCGGCTGTGATCATGTGAGCCGAAAGAAGCCGGAGTGGCGTGAGTAATCTCTGAAGTGGCGACAAGGCCGGTCGATTTTCCTTTTTCTTTTGCCGCTTCAAGAACTGTTTTGACCTCTGAACCGTCATTATCCACTGCAATTGCATTATTATATGTTTTAACCCCAGCTGACATAGCGGTTGCGGCAGAAGCAGAATCCGTTACATTTTGTTCAGGGTCTTCAGGGTAAGTAGTCTGCTGGCCGACAAGGTACTGGTCAAAAGCTGTAGGCTCAACAACCTTTGTCTTTTTATTATCCTTTAAGTAACGATGAGCGGACGTATAAGACACACCCATCCCATCACCGATCAGGACGATGACATTCTTAATTTCGTTTTGATTCCCCTTTTTCTTTTCCTGGGCGCTGGCTTCAGGCACGCTGCCGCTGACTAGGCTGCTGAACGCAATAGATGATAACACCGCAATAGGCAGCAGCTTCTTCGGGAATTTTTTCAACTGAATAACCTCCTAAAAATATGATCCTCAATGACAAACCCATTATATTTTTAAAGTGTTAAGCTAGTATTAATCGATTTTAAAGATTGAGTTTACAAGATGACTAACTATGGTGATGGTGGAAAAGTGAACTGTAAGAAGTTGATTATTGTTTATCAATTGGAAAGCCAAAAAGGAATTTGAGACAGGTTCTTTCTATTTTTCTTCTTCCCTTGATTTTGAGTGAACTGTTTTTAATTCAGAGAGGATTAATCAGATGCTTTCGATTAGCGCGGTTTCGCAAAAGTATGGAATGATTTGTATACAATAAGATATTTCGAGAAAATCGTTTTTATACAGAAGGAGTCATTTCTGCCGAAAAAATAAAACTGAATACCTATTATTTGTATTTGAAAGAGGATGGAAACAGCCAATGAGACGTTTGAAAGTGTACTCGATGCAACTGCCTTCCCTGATTTTACAGGTGCTTTCTTAGCCCTAGCTAAATATATTGTTGACTATTTTTAACTAGCAACCATTACGGCTCAGGCTGGACTCCGGATTGTGAATCTTTAATGATGAAATAAAGTTTTTTCATCAAGCGAAAATACGGTATCAAAATGTTGCTTACCCTGCTTCCGTCACGAAAACTGCCGCCGGAAAAATCTCTTACCGGTGTTTCTGTATTAGAATGGAGCAGCACCTCATCATCTTTCTTCACAATGAGCGATTCCAAATATGTGTTATCTGCTTTAGCTTGATCACTAATCCAATAAAGATTGCCGCTGTATTCAATTGGTGCTTCTTCGTTCTTAGTAAAAACAGCCTCCAATGTTTGTCCTTGCTTTCTCCTAGGTAATTTGAGTATTCTAATCTGTCCTGATGAATGAATTGATAGGCAAAATATATCACGCAAAAAGCGCATAATATGGAACCGTAAAAATGAGCGGGTATTTATAATGATGAAACATAAAAAACTCCTATCCTAAATCAATTTCCTTTGAAAAAAAGATTTTTATCCCGAATCAAAATCCCGTTTTCAGCTTTGTCGGGAATTTCTGGTTCAATCCGCCTTGCTTTTTCAACTGTGTTTTGAAACAATGCGGTGAATTGATAGCCTCGCTTTTGGTAAAATGCCATCGCGTGTATGTTATCATTTGTTGTGATGAGCTTTATCTGTTTACACAGCCATTGCTTGGCTGTTTCTTCAGCCTTTCTCAGCAAAGCTGTGCAATTCCTTTCTTTTCAATCAGTCCAATGAAAAAATATTGCAGTCTTTTCCATTTATGATGTATGTAATCAACCGATGATGTACCATCCTCATCTAAAGCATCATAACCGTCCAATTCATCACATTGAAATGTATCGCTGGACATTTTCATCTGAGGCGTACCCCAATGCGCGGCAAAGAAATCAGTCCTTTTTGCTTGGCTAATTCTTTACTTGGGATGATCTTCAACTTGACCTCTTTCTTTTGTTTCCTAACAATATATACAAAAAATAGAAAGAAGAAAATAGATTTTGAGGTGACAGTATGGAAATAAACGATGTGCTTTACGGCAGGCATCAAATAGACGGAGTACTGGAAGAACTCATAAAAAGCGCACCCGTGCAAAGATTAAAAGGGGTTTATCAAGGCGGCGCCAGCTTTTTAGTCAATCCAAAGTGGAATGTGACCCGGTATGAGCACTCCATTGGCGTTATGCTTCTAATCAAAAGACTGGGGGGAACCATAGAAGAGCAGATCGCAGGTCTTCTCCACGATGTGTCGCACACAGCATTTTCTCATGTAATCGATTTTGTATTTGAAAATGAAGCGGAAGATTATCATGAAAACATTTTTCAACAAGTCATTGACCAGTCCGAGATCCCTGGAATTCTAAAAAAACACGGTTATGATGCCGACGGTCTTTTATTAAATGATACAAGATGGACACTGCTCGAACAGCCCGCACCGGAGCTGTGTGCTGATCGCATAGACTACACGCTGCGTGACATGTATCAATATGGGCAGATCACGCTCCGCGAGGCAGAAATCTTTTTAGATCGCCTCATTGTGAGAAACGGAAGGGTGTTTCCAGATAGTATCGGAACAGCCGAATGGTTCGTGCGAGTGTATTACAAGGAAGTAATCGATTTCTTTATGCACCCAGTGAATGTATATGGATATGAATACTTAACGCGAACGCTGAAGGCTGCGCTGCAGCACAATGTCATCGCTGCCGAAGATTTGCTGAAAACAGACCAAGTGGTGTTAGACATCCTGCATTCATCAGAAAATGAAGAAGTACGGAGACTGCTTGAAAAAATACATCCTCACATACAAGTAAAAGAGGATGACATTCATTACGATTTTCATCGAAAAAAGAAAATGCGTCTCATCGACCCTTCTGTTTTCCATCATAATGAATGGATCACATCCTCATCAGTATCTCAAAACATCAGAAAAATGGGAGAGACCGCTTATCAGAAAGCAAAAAAAGGCGTGTATGTCAAAGTAATCGAAAACTAACCGAAGCCGCGCAACCGCGGCTTTTATCCACCGCGTTTTATTCTGCGGATCACGGGGAATAGGACAAACAGCAGCATATTTTATGAGAATATCAGCGCATTTACATACCATCCGGGGGTATAGTATTCTTGAAAAGATGATGTTTGACAGGCAGATGTGAAGGCCATTCTGTTTCCGCGGATTAAATTCACACCAAAAAATGAAGCAAAGGAGAATGAACATGAAGATTTCGAAAAAGGCACTTGGAATTTTATTGATGTCACTTATTTTTGTTTTATCAGCATGCGGCAATAGCGACAGCAAAAAAGAAAGCACTCATGAAAGTCATTCGGACTCCGGCTCACACGAAGAAATGGATCATTCCGGATCTGCTGAAGTTCCAGAGGGATTAACGGAATCGAAACATCCTAAATATAAAATAGGCAGCCAGGTCATCATCAATGCTTCTCATATGAAAGGTATGAAGGGTGCCGAAGCAACAGTTACAGGAGCATACGATACAACGGCATATGTTGTTTCTTATACACCGACAACCGGAGGACAGCGAGTTGATCATCACAAATGGGTGATCCAAGAAGAGGTAAAAGATGCAGGAGATAAACCCCTCAACCCCGGAGATCAGGTGATCTTAGAGGCTTCTCACATGAAAGGCATGAAGGGAGCAACTGCTGAAATCGACTCTGCAGAAAAAACAACGGTATACATGGTGGACTATACATCGACAACAAGCGGAGAAAAAGTGAAAAACCACAAATGGGTCACCGAAGATGAGCTTTCAGCTAAATAATAAAAAATCCTCCTTTTACAAGGAGGATTTTTTTGCTGTCTGAACAGGTCTTGTTAAAGAAATTAGAGCAAACAGGACAGCGATGATCACAATCGACCCGCCGCACCATGCTGTTGACACCACAGTACCCGTCTGATCCAAAACAACACCGCCAATGGCTGAGCCAAGGGCAATTCCGACTTGGAGGGCCGACGTGTTAAAGCTTTGCTGAATGTCAGACGAATCAGGTGCAATTTCAATTAAATAGCTTTGCTGTGCGGGAGCCAGACTCCAGCTCAGCAATCCCCAAATGACCATAACAGGCAAAAAGAAAATCATAGACGACGTTGACAGCGGCAATAAGAACATAATGATGGCGAAGGAACCGGTCACCAGCAAGATGCTCTTAAAGGAACCGAGCCGGTCAGAAAGCGCTCCTCCAAAAGGACCTCCGCACACGGCAGATATTCCGAAAAGGAAATAGCAAATGCTGACCCAGAAAGAGCTCAGGTGAAGAGTCTCTTCTAAAAACGGCGCAAAGTAAGCGTAAAGCGTGTAATGGCCAGCTAATGTAAACATCGTGACGAGGTGTGAACTCGCGATTTTCAGATTACCGACTGTCTTGAGTTGTTCCCGGAAAGGAATCATTTTCTCCGCTGGTATTCTTTCAAAGAAGATTGAAATAATCAGCATGGAGATCAGCGCCAACAGGCCGATGCCAAGGAACAAAATGCGCCATCCGAAGGAATTACTGATCAATATTCCAAGCGGCACACCTAATGCGATGGCAGAACTAAATCCCATAAAAATGATGCCGATAGCGCGGGCTCTGTATTCAGGCGCCACAATTTTCGGCGCAATTGTCAAGGAAAGCACAACAATCAGCCCTGTACTCATCGCAGCCAATACCCTTGACACCATCAGTGTTGCAAAATTAGGGCTGAAGTAGGCCACAAGATTGCTAAGGAAGAAAACAAATAAGGCAATTAAATATAAACGCTTCCGCTCAATCTTCGCAGTCAAGGCCAAAAGCAGCGGCCCTGACACCGCATATCCCAGTGCAAATACACTGATCAGCTGCCCGGCTGAGACAATAGAAATGTCTAAATCATTTGCGATTTGAGGAAGAATTCCTCCCACAATTAACTCAACCAATCCGACTGCAATCGTAGAAGCTGCAAGCAGAAAAACTTTAAAATTCATAACAAACTCCTTCACTTTAATTTTTTTACAAATAAAAAAATCCTGATTACAAAAAAAGTGATACACAATTTTTGTAATCAGGATTTTACGGTTCCTGGTAGACACCCTCAATCCATATTATTGAGGTTATACAAGTAAAAATAGCTATTTAATTGATTTAGTTTCCGAGGATGAGTTTAACATATTGTGAGCGAATCTTCCATAGAAAATTTTGATAAATAGTTGAACTGAAAAAATATGAGTATATTTATTTTTACAAAAGTATAGACAATTAAAATTAAATGACTATAATAAATTTTGTAAGCGTTTTAAATAAAAGAGGGGGGTCATCCATTGAAGAAAATTTTACTGGCGTGCAGTTCGGGAATGTCCACCAGTTTGTTGGTGACAAAAATGAAAGAATACGCGCAATCCATCGGAGAGGAAGCGGAGATCTGGGCAGTCGGCCAGGATAAAGCGAAAGAAGATATGCAAAAGGCAGATGCGGTTTTAATCGGCCCGCAAATGAGCTTTCTGAAAAGCGAACTGCAAAAAGAAGCCGACCAATACAACATTCGGGTTGAGGTCATTGACATGATGGCTTACGGAATGGCTAATGGCAAAAAAGCTTATGAACAGGCTTTGTCATTAATGGGGCAACAATGATGGAGCAGATAAAAATCACCGATTTAACAGACGAACAAATCAGCTTTCAGCTTATTCTCCACAGCGGCAATGCCCGCAGCTGCATCATTCAATCACTGCGCGCCTACAAGGAAGGAAACAGGGGGGAGGCAGATGCCCTTATTGCCCAGGCTGAGGATGCTCTATCTGCAGCCCATGACATTCACTTTCAAATGATACAGAAAGAATCAAGCGGCGAGGCAGCCAATTTCTCATTGCTGCTTATGCACGCGGAAGATCATCTGATGTCAACATTGACCATGAAAGAATTGGTAAAAGAGCTGCTTGGCATCTTTAAAACAAAGAATATATAAAAATCGGGGTGGATAGGGTGTTCGAGAAAATCAGCCAGTTCCTTGTTCCAATTGCAGGGAGGTTAAATAATAACCGTTATTTGCAGGTGTTGCGCGATGCGTTTATGCTGGCCTTCCCGCTTACGATATTCGGGTCCATTTTTGTGGTGTTAACGAACCTGCCGTTTTTAAATAAAATCATGAATGCTTCAATGCTCACATCGTTTCAGTCCAATTTTGGCATTGCGTCTACGGCGACCATGGGGATTATGTCTGTCTTCGTCGTGTTCGGTATAGGCTATTATCTCTCAAAAAGCTATCAGGTCGAAGTTGTGTTTGGCGGTGCGATCGCTTTGGTTTCCTTTTTCCTGCTGACGCCTTTTATCGTTCAGCCGGAAACAGGAAATGCCATAACCGGAGTCATTCCGGTAGACCGCCTCGGTGCCAAAGGAATGTTTCTGGGTATGATCACGGCATTTCTTTCTGGTGAAATCTACAGAAGAATCGTTCAAAAAAATCTGACGATCAAAATGCCTGCCGGGGTTCCGCCGGCTGTAGCAAAATCATTTGCCGCACTTATTCCGGCTTTTATCACACTGACTGTGTTTTTGCTGATTAACGTTCTGGTCACCCAGCTTTTCAAAACCAACATGCATGATGTCATTTATCATGCGATTCAGGCTCCGCTTGTCGGACTTGGAAGCGGTATCATTCCGACGCTGATTGCTGTATTTTTTATTCAAATTCTTTGGTTTTTCGGATTGCATGGGCAAATCATTATCAACTCTGTGATGGACCCGATTTGGAATACACTTCAGGTGGAAAACCTGGCAGCCTACACAGCGGGGAAAGAAGTGCCGCACATCATCTCAAAACCGTTTATGGAGATTTATACAGTGGGGATGGGCGGAACCGGGATGACGCTGGCGATTGTATTTACGATTCTCATATTCATGAAAAGCAGGCAGATGAAGCAAGTATCAAAACTCGGCCTTGCTCCAGGGATTTTTAACGTAAACGAACCGATTATCTTCGGACTTCCGATTGTGATGAATCCAATCATTATCGTGCCTTGGGTGCTGGCACCGATGGTTGTTACGCTCGTCACCTATCTGGCCATGTCAGCAGGGCTCGTTCCGCCGCCGACCGGTGTGACGGTGCCGTGGACGGTTCCATTATTCATTAATGGCATTATGGCGACGAACTCAATCATGGGTGGCGTCATGCAGCTTGTTAATCTATTAATTGTCTTCGTGATATGGTTTCCGTTCCTAAAAGCAATGGATAAATTAAATCTCGCAAAAGAAAAAGAACAGGCTGTTCAGGAAACAGCACAGCAAAATGATAACAGCATCAAAATGTGACATAAGGAGAGAGAGAACTTGACTCAAACAGAACAGTATCGTTTTCCGAAAGATTTTTGGTGGGGATCATCCGCTTCAGCGACACAAACGGAGGGTGCCTCCGATCGAGACGGAAAAGGGAAGAATATTTGGGATTACTGGTTTGAAAAAGAGCCTCATCGCTTTTTTGATCATGTAGGGCCTGCATCCACATCGCAATTTTACGATAACTATAAAGAGGATATCAGGCTGATGAAGGAGCTTGGCCACAACTCGTTCCGTATGTCGATTTCATGGTCACGTTTAATACCGAGCGTAACAGGCGAGATCAACCCTAAAGCAGCGGACTTTTATAACAGCGTCATTGATGAGTTCATAGCTAATGGAATTGAACCCTTTGTCAATTTGTTTCATTTCGATATGCCGATGGAACTTCAAAACATCGGCGGCTGGGCAAACAGAGAAACGGTGGATGCTTATGAAAACTATGCGGGAACGTGCTTTCGTTTGTTTGGCGATCGCGTGAAAAAATGGTTCACGCATAACGAGCCGATCGTACCGGTAGAAGGCGGATATTTATATGATTTTCATTATCCGAACAAGGTAGATTTTAAAGAAGCCGTTCAAGTCGGGTTTCACACCATGTTATCGAGCGCCCGGGCCATTCGGACTTACAGAGAGATGAAGCAGGATGGAAAAATCGGCATCATCTTAAATTTAACCCCATCCTATCCGAGAAGCAGCCACCCGGCGGATGTAAAAGCGGGTGAAATAGCAGATGCGTTCTTTAACCGATCTTTTTTAGACCCTTCTGTAAAAGGCGAGTTTCCAAAAGAACTCTTAGACATTTTAAAAACTGAAGGCTTTATGCCTGAATATGAGAAAGAGGATCTTGAGATCATTAAACAGCATACGGTTGACTTATTAGGTGTGAATTATTATCAGCCGAGACGTGTAAAAGCCAAAGAGCACCTGCCAAATCCGGATGCGCCGTTTTTGCCTGACAGGTATTTCGATCCTTACGTCATGCCGGGCCGCAAAATGAATCCCCACCGAGGCTGGGAGATTTACGAAAAAGGCGTTTATGATATCCTGATCAATTTAAAAGAAAATTACGGGAATATCGAGTGCTTTATTTCTGAAAACGGCATGGGGGTTGAAGGGGAAGAGCGTTTCAGAGACGAGCAGGGTATGATTCAAGATGACTATCGAATTGAATTTATCAAAGAGCACTTAAAATGGATTCACCGCGCTATACAGGAAGGATCAAACGTAAAAGGCTATCACTTATGGACGTTTATGGACAATTGGTCATGGACAAACGCTTATAAAAACCGATACGGATTTGTTTCAGTCAATCTGAAGAAAGACGGAGAAAGAACTGTCAAAAAGAGCGGAAAATGGTTCAAAGAGCTTGCTGAGAAAAATGGTTTTTAGGTTGCTATAGCTAAAAGGTCTTCCGGCGGTCAAAATTCCTAACAGAAACAACAAATAGCCATAACATTGATGAAACAGGGAAAAGAACTTATGATATCCGTAAAGAAGTTTGTTTATTCGATATCAAAATTTTTACTTTTACAGCTGCCGGAGGATACCAATGAATAAATACGAAATCATTGCAAATGAAATGAGAAAACGAATCAAAAATAATGTATATCCCATCGATCAGCCGATTCCCGATGAAGTATCTCTTGCAAAAGAGTTCAATTCAAGCCGCATGACGATGAAAAGAGCTCTAGATAATTTAGTTGCTGAAGGACTGTTATTCAGAAAACGCGGTCACGGAACCTTTATCATCCAATCTGCGATACAGGATGAACATGTCCATGTCGTCAGCAATGAAATCCTCGGACTGACCAATTTGTTAAAAGACAAAAAAATCAAAAGCAAGGTCATTCAGTTCGAGGTGCAATTTCCCACTGAGGAAGTGGCTGCCCATTTATCAATTGATCAGAAAACGCCGGTTTATTATGTTGTACGGCTGCGGATTGTGGAAGGCGAGCCATATGTATTGGAAAAAACATATATGCCGACACACTTAATACCCGGCATTAATGATGAGGTGCTGCACCACTCTATTTATGAACACATTACAAACGGGCTTCAGCTAAAGATTGCCGGAACGCACCGGAAAATCAGAGCCTGTAAATCTGATGAGATGGATCAGCAGCATCTGGGCTGCAAACAGGATGATCCCATTCTTGAAGTTGAGCACGTGGGCTTTTTAGATAACGGTATTCCATTTGAATATTCCTTTTCACGTCATCGGCATGACAAATTTGTCGTCACTTCGGTAAATGTAAGGCGCTGATCGCGGAGATAACAAGGAGGCCATCTGCATGCTTGGCGGTATTGAAGCAGGCGGCACAAAATTTGTATGTGCCGTCGGAACAGAAGATGGAACGATCATTGACAGAATAGAGATACCAACAGCGATGCCGGATGAAACGATAGAGAAAGTCATTCAATATTTTCGCCAATTCTCGCTACAGGCAATCGGCATCGGCTCCTTTGGTCCCGTTGATTTAGATGTAAACAGTAAAACATATGGAACCATTACTGCCACGCCTAAACCAGGCTGGAGGCACTATCCATTCTTGAAAACAATAAAAGAAGAAATGAATATTCCTGTCGGATTCAGTACGGATGTAAACGCTGCGGCGCTCGGTGAATCTCTTTTCGGCGCAGCTAAAGACTTCGACAGCTGCTTATATATCACGGTCGGCACTGGCATTGGTGCAGGCGCGATTATAGAAGGGCGGCTTCTGCAAGGATTATCACATCCTGAAATGGGCCATATCTATATTCGCCGCCACCCGGATGACACGTATCAAGGAAAGTGCCCTTATCATAAGGATTGCTTCGAAGGTCTGGCTTCCGGTCCTGCTATAGAGTCACGATGGGGAAAAAAGGCCGCAGATTTATCACATGTTAATGAGGTCTGGGAACTTGAAGGATATTACATTGCGCAGGCGCTGGCACAATATATCCTCATCCTGGCACCAAAAAAAATGATTCTTGGCGGCGGCGTCATGAATCAGAGTCAGCTGTTCCCTTATATATATCAATATGTACCTAAAATAATGAAAAGCTACTTTAATTTTTCTGAATTATCAGAAAGTATAAATGAGTATATTGTAGCTCCCCATTTAGGCAGAAATGCCGGAATCATCGGAACGTTTGTTTTAGCCGATCAGGCATTAAAAGCAGAAGAAGCATCCGGGGAGGTTCCATCATGAAGCATCCTTTATTTTTAGAGCCGATTTTTAAAGAAAGGATATGGGGCGGCACAGCGCTTCGTGATAGATTCGGCTATAGCATCCCTTCAGAAAAAACTGGTGAATGCTGGGCTGTCTCGGCCCATGCCAATGGATCATCGACTGTTCAAAATGGCCGGTTGGCAGGAAAAACCCTAGATCAAGTGTGGAAAGAATGCCCGGAGTTTTTCGGCTTTCCGCAAAGAAGCGTGTTTCCATTATTGGTGAAAGTACTTGATGCCAACATGGACCTCTCTGTACAAGTGCATCCTGATGATCATTATGCCATGGTGCACGAAAACGGAGACCTCGGAAAAACAGAGTGCTGGTATATTATTGATTGCAAAGAAGGGGCAGAACTGATTTTGGGACATCACGCAAGCACGAAGGAAGAATTCAAACAGCTTATAGAAAGCGGTGACTGGAACGGACTGCTTAGGCGCATCAACATAAAGCCAGGAGATTTCTTTTATGTTCCAAGCGGCACGCTGCATGCATTGTGTGAGGGCACCCTCGTCCTTGAAATTCAGCAAAATTCTGATACCACATATCGAGTATACGATTATGATCGCTGTAATGACCATGGCCAAAAAAGGGATCTCCATATAGAAAAAGCGATGGAAGTCGTAAACATACCGCATGCGGATTCTGAACCAATACCGGCGGTGAAAGAAATGAAGGATGCCGTGATTACGTCTTATGTTCAGTCAGATTATTTCTCAGTTTACAAATGGAATGTCAGCGGCAAGCCGGTTTTTCCTTCTCCTCAAACCTATTTGCTATGCAGTGTTGTCGAAGGCTCAGGGAGAATAGAAAACAACGGTGTGCAGTATGAATGCAATAAAGGCTCACACTTTATTTTGCCTGCCCATTTTGGCGAGTTTTCAATAGAAGGAACTTGCGAGCTGGTCATATCTCATCCTTAATAAGAACGGAGGAATTTCTGTGTTAAAGAAACCTATCATCTGTTTGTTCATCTTATTTTTATTTGCGCCTGCCGTTTTGGCTGAGCCGATCCAAGCACATACTGTGTCACCTGTTAATCCTAAAGCACAGCAGACAACAAAAGATCTGATGAATTGGCTCGCCCACCTGCCGAATCGTTCTGAAAACAGAGTGCTTTCCGGTGCGTTTGGCGGTTACAGTCATGACACATTCTCCATGGCCGAAGCAGAAAGAATCCGAAGCTCAGCCGGACAATCACCTGCCATTTACGGCTGTGATTACGCGAGGGGATGGCTTGAAACCTCAAACATTGAAGATTCTATAGACGTAAGCTGCAACAGTGATTTAATTTCGTATTGGAAAAGCGGAGGGATTCCGCAGATCAGTCTGCATCTAGCGAATCCTGCTTATCAGTCAGGACACTATAAAACACCGATTACCAACGATCAGTATAAAAAACTGTTAGACTCTTCTACAACAGAGGGGAAGCGGCTGAACGCCATGCTCAGCAAAATTGCTGACGGACTTCAAGAGCTGGAAAAGCAAGGCGTGCCCGTTCTGTTCAGGCCGCTGCATGAGATGAACGGCGAGTGGTTTTGGTGGGGCCTTACGTCATATAATCAAAAGGATGATGAAAGAATCTGCTTATATAAACAGCTCTACATCAAAATCTATCATTATATGACTGACGAAAGAGGATTGGATCATTTATTGTGGGTTTACTCTCCCGACGCTAATCGAGATTTTAAAACAGATTTTTACCCTGGAGCTTCATACGTAGATATAGTTGGGTTAGATGCATACTTTCAAGATCCATATTCGATAAGCGGATACGACCAGCTGACAGCACTTAATAAACCATTTGCCTTCACAGAAGTTGGTCCGCAAACAGCAAACGGCAGCTTTGATTACAGCCTGTTTATGAGTGCGATAAAACAAAAATACCCTAAAACCACTTATTTTCTGGCCTGGAATGATGAATGGAGCCCGGCTGTGAACAGAGGCGCTTCTGCTCTCTACAATGATAGCTGGACATTAAATAAGGGAGAAGTATGGAACGGTGATACGCTAACACCTATAGTTGAATAAAAAACGTTTTACATTAATAAAAGGTTCTCAAGGATATCCTTGAGAACCTTTTGCTCATCAGGCGTTCATATCCCCTAAGCCGGGACTATGTTCATTCGGCATTTCCGGAAGAACCGGAACAGGAAATCCAGCCGGAGGTTCAGTTACTTGCAGCTCGCCGCCATTTCTGCTTGGAGATTTCCCTTGGAAGATCTCTGCAATTCTTGTTTCATCTAATCTAAAGTTAAACTGTACATTATGGTAGCCTAATTCAACATACTTTCTGCACTCTGGATATTTATTAATGTCGTAATTCGGTACTGGAAAAAGCTTAGCCCAGTCAACACCCAAAGTCTCAAGCGCTTTAGCGAAAGCATTTTGATGAGCATTGTCACGAACAATAAGAAAAGCGAGTGTTTCCCGGAACGTCTGATTAGAGCTCATTTCATAAATTCTTGTTTTTTGGAGAACGCCAGTAGACTCAAGCAACAAGTTATCCAACAGGTCAGTGATTAAGTTTCCGTGATTATACACCCAGGATGCGTTCCAAGGATTGCCGCCCGCATCAACCGGGAGTGAACTCTGTGCGCCAATAATGTAATGATGAGGGTTAGCATGTTTAACTGCTTCATCAAGGGGGGCGTGGTCTATACCCTGGCTGCCGACTCCAGCACCGCCTGATTCATCCAATAAAGCATTGATTGTATTTTGCACAAGCTCTACATGGGCAATTTCTTCTAAGAAGATACCGCGCAGCAAATCACGATATTGTTTCTGCTTTCCTCTGAAATTGGAGCTTTGAAAGAAATATTGCATCATTGTACGCATTTCTCCGTAATGTCCGCCTAATATTTCCTGCAGTACTTTAGCTGCGGCCGGATCTGGCTTATCGGGTTTAATGATATTGATTAGTTCTTCTTTGTAGTAAAACATAACACGCCTCTTTTCTTATTTATTTTGTTTTTTATATCATCTGTACAATCAGATAAACTATACGGACTAACCAACAGCTGAAAAGAAAATGAGAAAAATGAAACAAAAACATAGAAAAGTGTTGACCGATAAAAAAACACATGGTATATTATTAAACGTCGCTGATGAACAGCACAGAACAAAATGAAAAACAAAAAAGTTTTTCGAAGGTGTTTACAAACACTTCAGAATGTGTATAATAGATAAAGTCGAATCAAAAAGATTTGAAAAAACATTCGAAAAAACATCTTGACTTTAACATCAATTAATAGTATGATAGTTAAGTCGCTCGATAAGCGCCCGTAGCTCAATTGGATAGAGCGTTTGACTACGGATCAAAAGGTTAGGGGTTCGACTCCTCTCGGGCGCGCCAATATAATATAC